>NZ_CDWRCM010000013.1:1467-4538 GCF_977927585.1 Frankia sp. CcWB2
GCTCCCGGAGAGCTGGCGTGTCCTTGGCGCTCGCAACCTGGGGTAGACGCTTGCCAGGTGCGCATCCACCCGCTGGCTTCGATTCGCCAGGACGACGCCCACCGACGGCGTCGTCGAGGGCCCGTCTGATCCGTTCTCCCGGGTCTGCTTCTGCTGGGTCTGCGCCCGCTCCCGGGCCATCCGCTCCGTCCTGGTCAGTCTCTCCGCCACCGCCACCGCGAAGCCGGCCATCCACGACCGACGAAACGCCCGCGGGTCCTCCCGGCGTGGCGGACGGGCGAGAGCCAACCCCTGTGCCTGCTGGACCAGCAACGAGGTAAACAACATCTGCACGCGGTGGATATCCGCATCCATCCCGAACAGATGAGCGGAGTGCCCCGTCCCCACTGCACGCTGCTCGGTCCGGTACACGAGCCGGCAACCAAGCGGTGCGGCAATGCCCGCGAGCAACGAGATCTTGTCCCGGGCATAGGGCGAATCGACGGCCACCACCAGGTCAGCCGCCTCGACGCGGTGCGGCGACGCCTCCTCGACCAGCGCGCGGTCGATCCCGTACTGGGCGATCAGCTCGGCTGCCTTGCTGTTATAGGTTTCGCGGGCGGCTTCGCTCAGCCCCTCCGCCTCCGCCATCGCCAACAGCTTCCGTATACGACCGAGCAGGGCATCCGGATTCATCGCGCCTCCGTCCATGTCGCGTCGGGGGCAGGCCAGCCAACCGACGTGTCGGATGACGCCTCACCGATCCCGGCAGCCCGGTCTCGGCCCTGGACGAGGCGATAACTGTGAACGCCGCGGCAGGTCTGGCTCCCCACCGACTATCGCGGACGCCACGCCCGGCACCCCACCCGAGAGCCGCAGGCACCCGAGAGTCGCGGGATTCGAACGTGTGATCGAACCTTACCATCTGGCCCGCCCTGGGTGCGGCTGGCAGGTGGGGCAGGTGAAGCTCGACCGGTTCATGAAAGCGTCCCGGCGCACCGCGTCTCCGCATCGTGTGCACGGCCGACCCGCACGGCCGTACACCTGTAGCGACCGTTCGAACAGCCCGCTGACTCCGTCCGCCGACACGTACAGGCGGTCGAAGGACGTACCGCCCGCCTCGAGAGCCGCGGTCATCACCGTCCGCGCGCAATCCAGCAGCCTGCCGACCTCCGCCCGAGTGAGGGTCTCGGTCGGCCGCGCGTAGTGCAGCTTCGCGGCCCACAGGGCCTCGTCCGCGTAGATGTTCCCGACCCCGCTGACAAGTGTCTGATCGAGCAGGGCCCGCTTCACGCCGGTACGGCGTCGACGCATCCTCTCCGTGACGAGACGCTCGTCGAAGGCGAGGTCCAGGGGATCCCTGGCGATGTGCGCGACGGGAGCAGGCAGATCCGCTTCCCCCACCGCGACCGCCAGGCCACCGAAGGTACGTTGATCCACAAATCGCAGTTCGCGTCCTCCGTCCGTGAAGACGAACCGGATCCGCAGATGCTTCTGGTCGGGGGTGGCGGGTGGAACGACGAGCAACTGTCCGCTCATCCCGAGATGGGCGATCAGCGCATCCCCCTGGGCCGGATGACCTGGGGGCAGGGCAGGCGGAGACATCTCGGCCAGCACGGCAGCTGATTCCTCCTCCGGTGGTTCTTCTGGAACCACCGGAGCGCACGCCGCATGGTCTACCGGCGGCTGAAGCACCAGCCACAGATACTTGCCGCGACGTCGTGCCGCCGTTATCCGGCGGCCGACGAGCAGCGCCGAGAAGTCGGCGGCACCGGCCAGATGACGGCGCACCGCACGAGGATGGTGGACGTCAACCGATGCGATGACGCGACCGACGACACCACGTTCCAGACCGCGGCGAACAACCTCTACTTCGGGGAGTTCTGGCATGATCTCCGGTCATCGGGCCGGGTCAGTGGGATGACACCGGACCCTCGACGTGGCTCGATGAATCTGTCG
This sequence comes from Frankia sp. CcWB2, assembly GCF_977927585.1. NCBI lineage: Bacteria > Bacillati > Actinomycetota > Actinomycetes > Frankiales > Frankiaceae > Frankia > Frankia sp. CcWB2. The sequence continues at coordinate 3,406 of NZ_CDWRCM010000013.1, forward strand.
CCACCACTGAGCCTGTCGCCACCACTGAGGAAGCGAATCGAGGCAACGGGTGATCATCCGCTCTCACGGGCCCGAGACCCGATCGTGATCGAGGCCGCCGATGGCGGACTTCTCGTGATCTCCGCCGACGACATCCACGCCCGAACCGTCCTCCCGCCCCAGGGCCGACCGTTCCTCGAGAACCGCGAAAGCCGCGGCGGCCGCCCGCTGCTCAGCCTCCTTCTTACTTCCCCCTTCGCCCTCGCCCAGTGGCTCTCCCGCGATCCTCGCGTAGGCGGTGAACCGCTTCGCGTGGTCCGGACCGGCCTCCTCGACGACATATTCAGGCGGTCCGAGAGCCAGCACCGCCGTCTGTTCCTGCAGTGAGGTCTTCCAGTCAAGCCCTGCGCCCCGGCCGGCGGCCTCGTCCAGCAGGGGATCGAAGAGACGGTGCACGAAACCGGAGGCCACGTCGAAGCCTGAGGACAGATAGACCGCCCCGATGATGGCCTCGAGGGTGTCGGCGAGAATGCTCGCCTTGTTGCGCCCCCCGGTGGTCTCCTCCCCCCGGCCCAGCAGTAGGTACGGACCGAGCCCGGTGGGTCCGATCCCCCGTGCCACGTCCGCGAGAGCCCGCATGTTCACAACCGAGGCCCGCTGCTTGGCGAGCTGCCCCTCGGGAAGATCCGGGTGGCGGATGAACAATGCCGCCGTCACCACCAGACCAAGCACCGCATCGCCCAGGAACTCCAGGCGTTCGTTGGTGGGCAGGCCGCCCTTCTCGTAGGCGTAGGAGCGGTGGGTGAGTGCGCGGTCGAGCAGCTCGGGGTCGATGGCGACCTCGAGTACCTCGATCAGGCCGTCCCGCGGCGGCGGGGGTGGCAACTGGCGGGTCATCCGACCAGCCCGGCCAAGGCCCGGCGATGCGCCACCAAGGTCGCCATCGCCGCTCGGGTCCGAGAAGCCAGGTCCACACGGACCGCGGCCGACGCCGCCCTCAGCGCCGCGAGCAGCCCGACTGCCTGGCTGTCGCCGGCTTCACCCGGCGCCCGCTCCGCGTGGACCGCGACACCATCGACCCCCAGCACGATCGTTCCCCCCCGCACATCAGGATCTTCCAACGTTCCCCATCCCGGATCCAGACCGGCCCTGGG
>NZ_CDWRCM010000013.1:4880-12601 GCF_977927585.1 Frankia sp. CcWB2
GCGATCGGAGCAGCTCGTCGGCGGCTCGCCGCAAGGTGTCGGGGATCGCTGGACGCGCCGTCAGAAGCCCGACGCGAGGAGCGTCGACGGCGAAGCGAACCGCGGCGTACGCGCTGCCCGCGACCGCGAACTGGGCGAGTTCGTCCGCCGTCACATCAACCGTCGCCCCCGCGTCACACAGCACGACGGGGGCATTCGACCCGCCGACAATCGAGGCGAGGGTGGCCCGCGTCGCCCCGGGTAGCAGACCGTAGGTGAACTGAGCCGAGGCGACCACGGCTTCGGCCGGGGCTACCGAGACCATCGCATCGGCATGTCCGTCGCGGACCAGGCGCGCCGCTACCCGGACGCCGGAGTCCCGACGTGCTCGCACTTCACGCAATGCCTCCGGGCCCGCCGAAACGCCGCGAGCGGCCGTGGCGAGCAGAACGCGCTCGCCTGGCACAATTCCCAGGCGAGCAAGGTCATCCCGGACGGCGTCACCGGATGTCACCAGAGTGAGCACCAGATGCGGATCGGCGTCGAGCGCACTGGGCAATGTCTCGAGGAGAGGCCCGGAAGGGGACCCCTCCCCCACCAGGTCAACAGCGATACGTGTCACACCGGGTCAGACGTCAAGCACCTGACGGTCGTTGTACCGGCCGCACGTGCCACAGACGGTGTGCGGCCGGATCACGTGCCCCCGCGAGCACTTTGCGAGGGTCGGCACCTTAGCCTTCCACTGCGAACGCCGGGACCGGGTGTTGCTGCGCGAGGTGCGCCGCTTCGGGACGGCCACTATTCCTTCTCCTTGCTCTCATGAGGGTCGGTGCGACCCCTCTCGGTTCCCGTTGCTCCGCTGTCGGCCAGCGCGGACAGCGCCGCCCATCTCGGGTCGGATCGCGCATGGGAATGTCCAGGCTCGACATCGTCGAGACGCACCCCGCAGTCCACGCAGAGTCCCGCACAGTCCGGGCGGCAGATGGGTGACAGCGGAAGGTTGAGCACCAGGGCATCCCGCACCACGGGCTCGATGTCCGCATGATCATCGATTAGTACCCGAGCGTCTTCGTCGTCACCCAGGTCCACGGCTCGGTCAGGGTAGTAGAACAGCTCGCGAAACTCGACCATGCTGGCCTCAGACACGTCGTCCAGGCAGCGCGCACATTCACCCCGAAGCGGCGCCACGACGGTCCCGCTGACCAGAACACCCTCGATCACCGATTCGAGACGCAGGTCCAAGGTGGCGCTCGCGCCAGCCGGCACCCACATCATCTCGGTTCCGAGACCGGCGAGAAGTTCCGCCTCCGCCCGGACAAGCCGCATCGACCCGGGCCGCCGACCGAGCTCACGGGTGTCCAGCACAAGGGGACCCTTCGGGGTCCGACGGCGAGAGTGGGATCCAGTCATGGCGGCAGTCAAATTCACATCTACGTCAATGTCAGGAAGCCCGGCCGAAACAGGGCCTTCGTGGTGGTATAGCTACCCGGCGTTGCTGACGACGGAGGCGGCCCGGCGTCGACGGCGCCCTGGACCCTCCCAGAGGCCTGGACCCTCCCAGAGGATCGACGAACAGACTCCAGCCAGTCAGCTACTGCGAGCCGGTCAGCTACCGAGCCGGCTAACTACCGAGCCGGTCAGCTACTGCGGTCCTAGCCTATCCGATCGGCGCCGCGGACGATCCGATCAGGCTGCCGAGATTTCCGGGCACCCGAGCCCGGCGGGCGGCGGACCTCCGCCCAGGAACCCACTCGGGCACCGCTCACCCCCCCCCCGCGACCGGCCCGGAGCCCGGACGGTCGGGAACGGCGGGAGAGCCCGGCGGAAGTCGGTCGGCGGCTACCCACCCGGCGGGAGTTACTGAGCGAGACGCTCACGGAGCTGTTTGAGTACCACATCGGGTACCAGCCCCGACACATCGCCCCCGTAACGCGCGACCTCCTTCACCAGGCTGGAGGACAAAAAAGCGTATTGCGGGTTCGTGCTCATGAAAAGAGTCTCCACGCCCGCAAGCGAATTGTTCATCTGCGCCATCTGAAGCTCATAGTCGAAGTCGCTGACCGCACGCAGTCCTTTGACGATCGACTGGATACCCCTGCTCCGACAAAAATCGACGATCAGCCCGTGGGACGCATCCACCAGGACGTTGGACGGCGCCATCGGATGATCACGCAGGGCCTCCCTGATGAGCTCCATCCGCTCGTCGACGGTGAACAAGGTGACTTTGTTCTTGTTGATCGATACGGCGACCACGACCTCATCGAAGAGTCTGCTCGCTCGGACGATGATGTCGAGATGACCGTTGGTGATCGGATCAAATGAACCGGGACAGGCTGCCCTCCTCATGATCGAATACCGTACCAGAGAGCGCCCTCCCCGTACCTCCGGTCGCGCAGCGCACACAACCCGTCAGGCCAGACGACCGGGCCCGAGCGGTGCGATCTTTCGACAACGCAGACACTGTCCGCAGTCAACCAGGCGGCCGCCAGCAGCTTTGACAGCACTTCGCCGAGTTCCGAGTCGCGCATCGCGTACGGCGGATCGAGGAAAACCACGTCGTAGGGATTACCCGAGGCGTTCTGCACCACACGCTCTACCGCGGCTTGCACGATCTTCGCGCCCGACAGTCCCATCGCTGTCACGTTCCGCCGCAGAGTGCGTATCACGACCGGATCGCGGTCAACGAGAAGGGCATGAGCGGCACCCCGAGACAGCGATTCCAGACCGACCGCACCAGATCCGGCATAAAGATCGGCAACCCGAGCGCCCCGCAGATCCAGGCAGGTCGACAAGGTGTTGAACAATCCCTCACGGGCACGTTCCGAGGTCGGACGGGTGGTTGTCCCGGGTGGAACCACGAGCCGCCGACCACCCGCGGTCCCACTGATGATGCGCGTCATCGGGCCACCCGGTCATCCCTTCTCGAGGAAGGCGACACTGGTGTCGTCGAGAACCGCGTCGAGCAGCCGGCGCAGTGCGGGATGCCGGTCCAACCCGGGGTCGTCGTCAACCAGGCGACCGGCCTCCGCGCGTGCGTCGCGGATCAGGTCCTCGTCACGAAGAAGTTCCAGGAGCTTCAGGGATCGTCGCCCGCCGGACTGAGCGGCCCCAAGCACATCGCCCTCCCGACGCTGCGCGAGGTCGAGACGGGCCAGCTTCGCCCCGTCGCTGGTGGCGGCGACCGCGCTGAGCCGCTCCCAGGCGGGGGATCCCGGCTCGGCCGCTGTATGCAGAAGACACCAGCCGGGCGCGGTGCCCCGGCCGACCCTCCCGCGCAACTGGTGCAGCTGGGACACGCCGAACCTGTCCGCGTCCAGGACGACCATCACTGTTGCGTTCGGTACGTTCACTCCCACCTCGATGACGGTGGTGGCGACCAGCACGTCGACCTCGCCGGCCGCGAATCGGTTCATGGTGGCCTCCCGCTGCCCGGGTGCGAGACGACCGTACAGTGGTTCAACCCTGAGATCCGCAAGATCGCCATCCACCAGCAGGGGCAGCACCTCACACACTGTCGCAGCTGGTCGGGACGCTCGCGGATCCGGACCAGCCGCCGAGGATCCGGCGGGGTCATCCTCCCCGCACTCATCCTCCCCGCCCGCACCGATCCGGGGACACACGACATAGGCCTGATGCCCGGCGGCCACCTCATCGCGGATTCGTCCCCACATCCGATCCGTCCAGGATCTCTGGCTCGCCGGCACCACGAACGTCCCGATGGGAGAGCGTCCCGCCGGCAGTTCAGTGAGCTCGGAGACTTCGAGATCACCGAACACGGTCATCGCGACCGTCCGGGGAATCGGCGTCGCGGTCATCACAAGAAGGTGGGGAGGACGTCGTCCACGCGCTCGCAGCGTGTCCCGCTGTTCGACGCCGAAACGATGCTGTTCGTCAACGACGATCAGACCAAGATCGCTAAAGATCACCTCATCGTGCAGCAGGGCATGAGTGCCGACCACCAGACCGGTGGAACCGTCTGCGATCTCCGCCAGAGCCTCCCGCCGCGCACGCGCCCCCATCGATCCGGTGACCAACGTCACCCGCGTGGCCCGATGATCGGCTCCTAGTTCTCCTGCCCGGGCCAGGTCGCCGAGCATCTCCCGGAGGCTTCGGCTGTGCTGAGCGGCAAGAGTTTCGGTGGGCGCCAGGAGTACCGCCTGACCGCCCGTGTCGACCACGGTGAGCATCGCCCGCAGGGCGACCAGTGTCTTGCCCGAACCCACCTCTCCCTGCAGCAGGCGATGCATCGGAACGGGCCGACCGATCTCGGCCGCGATCGTCTTCCCCACCTCGCGCTGGCCCGTCGTGAGGGGGAAGGGCAGAGCGGCGTCGAACGCCGTCAGTAGACCATCCGGACGCTGCGGCCGGGGTGTCGTCGCCATCGCCTCCACCTCACGACGCCGTTGGGCCAACGCCACCTGCAACACCAGAGCCTCATCCCAGGTGAGGCGCCGACGACCGGAGGCGATCTCACCACGGTTCGCGGGCTGGTGAACCAGCCGGAAGGCCTCGGCCAGAGCGGGCAGGCGGTACCGGCTGCGGAGATCGTCCGGCAGCGGATCCTCGACGGGATCGAGAGAGTCCAACGCCAGCCGGACGCACCTCGCCAGCGTCCAGCTCGGCACCTTGGCGGAGGCGGGGTAGATCGGAACCAGCGCGTTCGCGAACGGCGCACCGCTGGCGGCTTCCCCGCTCTCCTCGGGTTCGAGGAGCTGGACCTCCGGGTTGGTCAGCTGACGCCGCCCGCGGAACTCGTCGACCTTGCCGGCGAACAGCGCGGTCGTCCCGGGACGGAGGTCACGCTCCCGCCAGCTCTGATTGAAGAAGGTCAGCGACAGTGAATGCCGGCCGTCCGTCACCGTCACGCGCACCATCGACTTCCGGGTGCCGCGCATCGGGCGGCGTTCTGTCTTCTCGACCCGGGCCTGGACCGTCACCGTCTCACCGACGACGAGGTCCGCGAGGTCCGTCAGCTCGCCTCTCTCGTGGTACCGGCGGGGCAGGTGCCCCAGCAGATCACCAACCAGCCTCAGCTCCAGGCCATCGGCCAAGAGGGCGGCGGCACGCGCGCCGACGAGAGCCTTCAGGGGCGTGTCGAGGTCGACCACATCACCGATAGTGCACCGGACCACCGACAGTACCGAGACCCACCGGCTCCCGCCGCATCATCTGGGCCACAGAAGGTGGGGTAACCTCAAGCGGGTCATCGCTACGCGCGTCCCCCGGCGGCGCCGTCGGGGTTGCGGGTTGCGGGTTGCGGGTTGCGTACGATCCTGGTTCTGAGTCCCCTGACGTCCCGGGCACGCCTACCGGGACCAGTACTACTTCGACTTCGGCTACTACTTCGACGGAGTGTTTCTCGTGTCTTCGGTGTGTGACGTCTGCGGCAAGGGGCCGGGCTTCGGTATGTCGGTCTCCCACTCCCACCGACGCACGCGCCGTCGGTGGAACCCCAACATCCAGACCGTGCGCACGGTCGTGGGCGGGACCCCCAAGCGGCTGAACGTCTGCGCTTCCTGCATCAAGGCGGGCAAGGTCTCTCGCGCCTGAGCCCTCCGGCCGGACGTTACTCCGGCCGGAGGGGGCGACACCGGACGCGGGCCTCCCGCGGACGTCGAGGCGGAGCACGGCCACATCCACGTCGGGTACGGTGCCGGTCACCGACGCCGATCCGTTAGTGTCCCGGCATGGCAGGCTCCAGGCGTCGGATTCGGCTCGCCCTCCTGTTCGGTGGCCGCAGCACCGAACACGCGATCTCCTGTGTATCGGCCAGCGGCGTACTGCGAGCCCTGGATCGTGACGTCTACGACGTCGTCCCGGTCGGCATCGACATGCATGGCCGCTGGGTCATGCTGCCGGACGACCCGACCGCCCTCGCGGTGACGGGAGACCGGCTGCCCGCCGTCGTCGCGGCCCGCGGTGAGAGCGTCGTCCTGGCCGCGGATCCGACGACGCCCGGTCTGCTGCCGCGCCGCCCCCGCGGCGGCCTCGACGCTGCCAGGAGCACCCTCGGGAGCGGCGACACCCTCGGGGACATCGACGTGGTCTTCCCGCTGCTCCACGGCCCCTTCGGGGAGGATGGGACGGTCCAGGGCCTCCTGGAGATGGCCGGCCTGCCCTACGTCGGCTCCGGGGTGTTCGCCAGCGCGGCCGCCATGGACAAGCAACACATGAAGGCGCTGCTGCGGGCCGCCGGCCTTCCCGTCGGGTCCTACGCCGTCCTGCGGGCCGGTGACACGCTCACCGGGGCCGACCAGGAACGGCTGGGGCTGCCCGTCTTCGTGAAGCCCGCGCGCGGCGGGTCGAGTATCGGGATCAGCCGGGTCGATGCCTGGGCGGACCTGGACACCGCGATCAAGGCAGCCCGCGCCAGCGACCCCAAGGTCCTGGTGGAGTCGGCGATCATCGGCCGCGAGATCGAGTGCGGGGTCCTCGGAACTCTGGACGGCCCCGGTGCCGAGGCGAGCGTGCCCGCCGAGATCATCGTCACATCTTCGGCCGGCTTCTACGACTTCGAGGCCAAGTACATGTCCGACGCCACCCACTTCGACGTCCCGGCCAATTTGCCCCACGCGGTACGGGAGGAGGTGCGGAGAGTGGCAATCGCGGCATTCGAGGCCTTGGACTGCGCCGGGCTCGCGCGGGTTGACATGTTTGTCACGGCTGACCACCATGTGATCATCAACGAGGTCAACACGATGCCCGGTTTCACCCCTACCTCGATGTTCCCGCGGATGTGGGAGGCGAGCGGGGTCACCTATCCGCAGTTGGTGGACCGGCTCGTCAGGCTGGCCCTGCGCGACGGAGCGGGGCTGCGCTGACCGCCCGGCACCTCACGCCACCCGGCACCTCACGCCACCCGGGCCCGTGACGGCGCAGAGGCGTTCCGCCGGGCGGAATGGCCGGGAGCTCGTCTCAGGATGTCGTCGACCTGCTGTGCGCCCGCACGGCGGGGGCGACCGAGACGAGTACCTCGAACGCCTGCACGTCGGCGGGCAGGATGAGAACCACCTGGGGCTGCCGCGTCGGAGTGGAATAGCGCACCGTCGTCCCGCCCAGGTCCTCGGCAAACCACCCCACATCGTCGACGACGGACAGCATCGCATCGGGACGGTAGCTTGCCGGAAGACCCGACGCGCCGCAGGTGAGCACCACCGGCGTCGCGCCGTAGGCCGCTGCCGTGGTCTGCGGGGGGTCCAGTGCCCGGCGGTCGAGGTCGTCCCCGAGCGACGGGGGAAGGTCGTGGACCAGGTCCACGCACGACGAGCGGGCCGACTCCGCGGGAATCGGCACGTTGGTCAGCCGGATCGATCCGGGACCGCCGCATCCGACCAGCGCGAGCAGGACCCACGAGGCGACGAACACCGGAGACCGACCTGACCGCCCCGGCCGGCGCCTGCCCCCTGCCGGGCGCCCGCCCCACTCGGCTTGCTCACCACCGGTGGCCATGTCCCGATTCTGGCGCGCCACCGGCGTCACCGGGTCCCCCCGTCCCGGAGCCGACCTGACCCACGTCGGGACGGAGAAGCTCAGAAGTGAACAACCGGGCAGGTCAGCGTGCGGGTGATGCCGTCGACCGACTGCACTCTCGCCATGACCATCTTCCCGAGGTCGTCGACGGTGGCCGCCTCCGCCCGGACGATGACGTCATAGGGGCCGGTGACGTCCTCGGCCTGAGTGACCCCGGGGATCTGCTCGATCTCCTTGGCAACCGAGGAGGACTTGCCGACCTCGGTCTGGAT
>NZ_CDWRCM010000013.1:12698-22702 GCF_977927585.1 Frankia sp. CcWB2
AAGGATGTACGCGTGGACCACAGACGCTCCCTCGTCGGACGTCGACAGCCCGTCGAGCAGAACTACGGGCCGACAGAAGGTAACAGGCAAACGGCCCGGATGAGAGCCTCCGAGGTCGAGGAATTTCCTCAGATCGGCCGGCGGCGACCGACTGAGGGGTCGCCCGGCCTCATCCGGAACCCCAATCGTGGGGGTCAGCTGGTCGGCTCGGTACCCGGTTGTGATGGCAACCACGACGACGCTACCCAGAGCGATGAATAGGAGACACGCGAACGCTCGGAGTATCCGGAGCGAACCGCCGCCGGGACCGAGCCCCGCCCCGCCCCGCGTACTGACGATCGCCGGATCGGATTCGGGCGGCGGCGCGGGCATCCAGGCGGATCTCAAGACGATGCTCGCCCTCGGCGTCCATGGCATGAGTGCGATCGTCGCGGTGACGGCACAGAATTCCCTGGGCGTCCATGGTGTGTGGGATCTCCCTCCGGAAGCGGTCCGAGCCCAGATCAGAGCGGTCGTGGCGGACATCGGGGTCGACGCGGTGAAGACGGGGATGCTCTCCTCCGCCGCACTGGTCTCGTTGGTCGCCGCCGAGCTCTCGCGGCTCGACGTGCCCGTCGTGGTCGATCCGGTCAGCGTCTCCAAGCACGGCGACCCCCTGCTGGCCCCGGAGGCGGTCGAGGTGGTCCGTACGGAGCTCATGCCCCGTGCCACCATCGCCACACCGAACCTCGACGAGGTACGTCTGCTGACCGGGGTGGAGGTGCGGGACGTCGCCGGCCTGCCCAGAGCCGCCGAGGCGATGCTCGCCCTGGGCCCGCGCTGGGTGCTGGTGAAGGGCGGGCATCTTCCCGGCGACGCGGTCGACCTGCTCACCGACGGGACCACCGAGGTCGTCCTCCGAAGCCCCCGCCTGGACCGGCGGCACACCCATGGCACCGGCTGCACGCTGGCCTCCGCGATCGCCGCGCACCTGGCGCAGGGGCGTGGTCACGCCGAGGCCGCACAGTCCGCCAAGGCCTACGTCAGTGGCGCCCTGGCCAGCGGCTTTCCGCTCGGCGCGGGGATCGGCCCGGTAGACCATGGCTATCGTCACCGTAGGTAGCGGCCTGAGAGTCGGGCTCGGGCCGCGCCGGTGGCGTCTGGTTCAATCGCCCCGCCGCACGTGACCTGACGCACGTCACGCATCCGCATCATCACCGTGGAGGTAGCCCGTGGGGGCGCACAGCTCGGGAGTGGTACCATCCACCAGCACGGACCGAAGATGGTACCGCATCGTCGGCGGTGCTCCGCTCACCGGCTCGGTCGAGGCGTCCGGGGCCAAGAACTCGGTCACCAAGCTGCTCGTCGCCACCCTCCTCACGCCAGAGCCGTGCACCCTGACCCGGGTGCCTCGGATCGCCGAGGTCGACGTGGTCTTGGGCATGCTCGCCGAACTCGGCACTCAGGTGGAGTGGCTGGACGAGCACACTGTGCGACTCGCCACCGAAAAGATCATCGACGCGTCGCTGTCCGAGGCCTACTCCGGAGTCAACCGGATACCGATCCTGATGATGGGCCCGCTCCTGCACCGCGTCGGCGAAGCCGTGATCCCGCTGCCCGGCGGTTGCCGGATCGGCAAGCGCCCCGTCGACTTCCACCTCGCCGGCCTGCGTGCCATGGGTGCAGAGATCGTCGAGCAGATACGTTCCGTCCAGGTCAAGACGCTGGGTCTGCACGGCACCCATGTCGCACTGCCGTTCCCGAGCGTCGGCGCGACCGAGAACCTGCTCCTGGCCGCGGTCCGGGCACAGGGTACGACCGTCATCTCGAATGCGGCGGTGGAACCCGAGGTCATCGACCTCATCATGTTCCTGCAGCAGATGGGCGCCCTCGTCGACGTGGAAGTCGACCGCACGATCGTGGTGCAGGGGGTCGGCGCACTGCGGGGAGCCACCCACGCCCCGATCCACGACCGCATCGAAGCGGCGTCCTTCGCCTCGGCCGCGGTGGCCACCGACGGCAGGGTGGAGGTGGTCGGTGCCCGCCAGGAACGTCTGGCGACCTTCCTCAACCACCTCCGCCGGCTCGGTGGCGAGTTCGAGGTCACCCCGCGGGGAATGACCTTCTTCCGGGCCCGGCCGTTGACCGCGTCACATGTGCAGACCGACGTGCACCCCGGGTTCATGACCGACTGGCAGCAGCCCCTGGTCGTCCTGCTCACCCAGGCCGGGGGTGCCTCCGTGATCCACGAGACGATCTACGAGGACCGGTTCAGGTACACCAGACAGCTGGCCGAGATGGGCGCCGACATCGCCCTGTCGACCCTGTGCCTCGGTGGGAAGGCCTGCCGGTTCGCGTCCCGGGACTTCGAGCATTCGGCGGTCATGAGCGGGCCGACCTCCCTCACCGGCGGTGATCTGGCGATCCCCGACCTGCGCGCCGGCTTTGCCTACGTGCTGGCCGCGCTGGTGGCCGACGGCACCAGCGTCATCCGCGGGACCCGTTTCCTCGAACGCGGTTACGAGGACCCGGTGGGTAAGTTGCGCTCGATCGGATCGCTCATCGACACGCAGGCCGTGGGTTCGCCCCCCGGCACCGACCACGCCCCGGCCTGACCGGAACGATGGTGCTGCCGGGCCAGGCGCGGGCAGGTCAGGCGCGCGGGCAGGTCAGAGACGGAGCCGGTACTCCGGGCCCGGCTCCCGACTCATCAGATCCTTGACGGCCTCCATCGGAGGAAGACCCTCATAGAGGACCCGTTCGACCTGACGGGTGATCGGCATGGAGACGCCCAGGTCATCGGCCATGGCGAGCAGGGGGCGGCAGGAGCGCACCCCCTCGGCGACCTGCTGCTGTTCGGCCTCCACCTGCGCGAGCGTGAGGCCACGCCCGAGTTTCTCGCCGAAGGTGCGGTTGCGCGAGAGCGGGGAGCCGCAGGTCGCCACGAGATCCCCCAGTCCCGCCAGTCCCGCGAAGGTCATCGGATCGGCACCCAGCGCGACCCCGAGTCGGAGGGTCTCGGCCAGGCCGCGCGTCATCAACGAGGCGAGGCTGTTGGTGCCGAAACCCATTCCCTCCAGCATGCCGGCAGCCAGCGCGATGACGTTCTTGATCGCTCCGCCCAGCTCGCAGCCGATCACGTCGGTGTTGGTGTAGGGGCGGAAATAGGCCGTCCAGCACGCCGCCTGGACGGCCTCCGCCGTGCTCGTCGAGGTACTGGCGATCACAGTCGCCGCCGGCTGCTCGGCGGCGATCTCGGGCGCCAGATTCGGACCGCTCACCACCGCGATCCGGTCCGGCGACACGCCCGTGACCTGCGTGATGACCTCGCTCATCCGCAACTGACTGCCCACCTCCACCCCCTTCATCAGGCTGACGTAGACGGCGTCGGGCCCAATCAGGGGCGCCCATCCCGCGAGGACGGAGCGCAGCGCCTGAGACGGTACGGCCAGCACCACGAACTCCGCGCCGGCCAGCGCCTCCCCCGCGTCGGACATCGCGCGCACCCGGTCCGGCAGCTGGATCGCCGGCAGATAGCGCGGATTGACATGGCGGGTGTTGACCGCCCGGACGATCTCAGGGTCACGGGCGACCAGGTTGACCCGCGCTCCGGCATCCGCGAGGACCTTCGCGAACACGCTTCCCCAGGACCCGGCCGTAAGCACCGCGGCCCGTCTCACCTCGTCCCCCGGGAAACGTCCGGCCGAGCGCGGGGAGCGATCGCAACCCCGACGATGGGTACGAGGAAGGCGACACCGATCGAGGCGTTTTCTACCTTGTGGCGGGAATCGACAATAATTGTGCCCTCCGGATGGATCGCGCGCATGGTACCGACGTCCGGCCGGCTGGACACCTCGCACCTCGCACCTCGCATCCCGCCGCGTCCGCCGCGTCCTCACTCTGACCGTAGACGCCGATCTGACGGGTACCACGCAGGATGCGCCGCATGCCGGGGACGCGCCACGGCTCCGGCGTTCAGCCCGCGCCCGGAGGACCCGGGGCACCACGGGGTCGGCATGGCCTATGGTCGCCTTCGTGTGGCTCCCACGAAACGGAGTGTCCTGGACAGTCGTGCTGCCGCTGAAGAACCTCACCCGGGCGAAGACCCGGCTGGACCGCCCCGACCGGAGCCGGCTGGCCCTTGCGATGGCCTTGGACACGGTGACGGCGGTACTTGAGCCCGAGACCAGTCTGGTCGGCGCCGTGATGATCGTGACGAACGATCAGACGGCCGACCACGCTCTGTCGGCTCTCCCCAATCTCCACTATATCGGCGCAGATCAACCGGACCTTTCCCCGGCTGCGAGGGGTGCTCGGCTCGTCGTGATTCCGGACGAACCCGACCGAGGTCTCAATCCCGCCCTGGTGCACGGCGCCGCGCTGGCCTCGGCCCGCTGGCCCACCCGTGCGGTGGCTGCCCTCTCCGCCGACCTTCCCGCGCTGCGCCCCCCCGAGCTGCATCAGGCGCTGTCCGAGGCGAGCCAGCACCGTCGCGCGGTTCTCGCCGACGCGGCCGGAACGGGAACCGTTCTGCTGACCGCGTCGGCCGGCGCCATCCTGCAGCCCGCATTCGGACCACACAGTCACGCCACGCACCGTCGCTCCGGAGCGGTGGATCTGACGGGAACCCTCGGTGGCTCGGTACCGGGACTGCGACGTGACGTCGACACGCTGGCGGATCTGGCGCAGGCCCGGGACCTGGGGGTGGGCTGGGCCACCAGGGCGGCGCTGACCGCCGGGTATCACTCCCCGCTCGCGGCGGAGGACTCCGGCGGACCCGGCGGCGAACCGGGCACCTCGGCGGAGCCAGGGCTGTCCGTACCGCCGGGGATCGTAGGCGGAACCCAGCGCCGGATCGTGAGCGACGCGAGCGGACCAGGTCGGGCGAAGAAGTATCCCTGACCCAGCTCGCAACCCAGCTCCTCGAGCTCGGCGATCTGTCCTTCCCGCTCGATGCCCTCAGCCACGACGACGGCACCGAGGGCGTGCGCGAGACTGATCATCGATCGACGCATCGTCGCCACCCGGTGTCCGTCCCTGGGCAGTTCGAGCAGCGTCCGATCGAGCTTCACGACGTCCACCGGCAGTTGATGGAGGGCGGCCAATGTGCTGTGGCCGGCACCGACGTCGTCGAGCGCGACCGCCACCCCCAGCGCACGAACCTCGTTCAGCACCTCGCGTGCGCCGCGCAGATCGTCGATCCGGCTCGTTTCGGTGATCTCGACCACCAGCCTGCCCGGGTCGAATCGACTGGCCGCCAGCGCCTGGGCGACGCTGTCGAGCAGCATGGTGTCGGCAACCCTGCTGGCTGAGACGTTCACGTGCAGCCGCAGTGCCGAGGCCGGGTACGCCACGGCGACCTCCGCGCAGGCCTGGGTGAGGACCATGTCGTCGAGGGCGCCGACGATGCCGCCGTCCTCCGCGGCCGCAACAAAGGTGCCCGGTGGCACCGGTCCACGCCCCGGCTCCGTCCATCGGGCGAGCGCCTCCAAGGCGACCGGACTGCGATCGCGCAGCCGCACGATGGGCTGGTAGTGCACGTCGAAGCCGGCCGACCGTCCTCCCCTGCGCAGGGCGGTGGCGAGGGCGTCGGCGAGGTGCGTGCCGGCGCTGGGCGGGCACAGCCCGGGCCGGTAGACCACCAGACGGTTCTTTCCCGTTCGTTTTGCCGTGTGGACGGCTGTGTCGGCCCGCCGGAGCAGCGCCTCGGTGGTCTCCTGGGTCCGACGCGCGACGACCAGCCCCACACTCCCGCGGACCGGCCAGAGGTGACCGGCGGCCGGCGCCGGCTGGCGCAGCGCGGCCAGGACCCGTTCGGCAACGGTCTCGGGCAGTTCCCGCCCACCGTCCAACAGCACGGCGAACTCGTCGGAGCCGAGCCTCGCCACAGTGTCCGACGTGCCTACGCAGTGTCGTAGCCGTTGCCCGACCGCGCGCAGCAGATGATCACCCGCGGCGTGCCCGAGGCTGTCGTTGACGACCCGGAAGTCGTCGAGGTCGCAGTACAGAACGGCCACGTCACGGCCGTCGTGGCGGCTCGCGGCGAGGGCGTCGGTGAGCCGCTGCTGGAACAGGGTGCGGTTGGCCAGCTCGGTCAACGGGTCATGGGATGTCCAGTGCCGCACCTCGTGTTCGGCCTCGCAGACCCGGCTCGCCAACCGCTGACTCGTCCGCAGGGTCGTCAGCTGCCGGACGAGGACGGTGAGGACGAGCGTCGCACCCCCGATGATCTCGATCGGATCGAGAACGACTCCGCCGTGGGCCCGCCCCAGCAGAAGCGCCGCGACCACGGCCGCGGCGACATAGGGTACCGCCGGCCACAGCCATCCGAGCAGTTCGCCGCGAACAGGCCATCGGCGGGGCCGGCGGCCGTTCTCCCGGCCGTCCTCCCGGCCGGCACGCGATGCCGCAAGAACGATCAACAGGGCGCCGGCGACCGAGCAGGAACCCGTCATCGTGGGATCACCGTCGTCGAGCTGAACGATCCACACGCCGACGACCGCGAGGCACACCAGTCCGGTTCCGGCGATCGCGATGGCGGGCAGATCCACCGGCTGCCGGAAGCCTGCCACGTGCAGGAATACGAGGATCAGCAGGAGCACGACGATCGGATGCGCAACCGCGAGGAGATGCTCCACCGGCTGCGGCGGGCGGGAGGAGTCCACTTCGTCGATCCCGGCGAGCACCCCGGACCAGGCGAGCAGGAACAGGGAGTTGCCGAGTATGACCTCGTCGAACGCGGTGGCCGGACTGGCGCGCGGATAGGCGGCGCCCGCCCCCTCGCCGCCCGCCCCGGCGACGCGGGTGAGCCGCGGGGAACTCGGCGGCCAGCGGTTGGTGCCCCCAGCGAGGCCAGCCATCCCTGCCGGCGCCAGCACGCCCGCGCGCGGTCGTGATCGACGCGCCCGACCCGCGGGAACAGCCGCGAAGGCGGCGAGCGCGAGGACCGGCATGGCGAGCTGGCCGACGTCGGTGAGATACCCGGCATCCGTCGCGGTCCGCCCTCCGACCGATGCCCCGTCCCAGCGGTGCAGCATCCATCCGGCCTGTCCGACCGTCCAGGTCGTCAGCGCGAAGGACAGCCATACCAGCCAGCGGCCCCGTACTCGACCGAGACGGCGACCGGCCCGGGCACAACTTAGTGTCGCGGTCAGGCCCGCGGCGATCGCGGCGGCGTCGACGAGCATCCCTCGTCCCGTCCTCCTCCCCCTGCGCCGGCCGCCTGGGGCAGTCGGCCACCTGGGGCAGAGGGATCCGACCGGACCACGGAAACGGCCGGCTACATCACGACAAGATACAAACGAGCGCGACGGCGCCCCTCGGCACCGTAGCGCGTGATCGCTATATCACAAAGAGTAGGCGGATACCTCGCGTGCCGCGCGGTCTCTGCCAGCGTCCGGATCGGGGTCAGACCGGCGATACGGGTCCCATCCGGCCCCCCGCTGCCAGAGATGCCGGATCGACGCTGCCGAGTCCATCGGGGGCTGGCACCATCTACAGGCATGAGCGAGCTGCTGGCGACCCATCCTGAACAGCCTCAGCGCAAGGCCCGCAGTGGCCTGCTCGAGCCTCTGGAGACGCCGCGCCAGCCGGCGCCGTCCGACCTGCCCGCCGGCCGCTTCATCAACCGGGAGGCGTCCTGGCTCGACTTCAACGCCCGGGTCCTCGCGCTCGCCGAGGACGTGTCCACGCCCCTGCTGGAGCGCGCGAAGTTCCTGGCGATCTTCGCCAGCAACCTGGATGAGTTCTTCATGGTCCGGGTCGCGGGGCTGATGCGACGCGAGACGACGGGACTGGCCGTCCGTTCCGCCGACGGGCTGACCTCCCGGGAACAACTCGATCTCATCAGCAAGATGACGGCCGAGCTCGCCCAGCGGCATTCGCGGTGCTTCACCGAAGAGGTGGGGCCGTCGCTGGCCCATGCCGGGATCAGCATCCGGTTCTGGTCCCAGCTGACCGAGACCCAGCGTGATCAGCTGCACCACTATTTCCACGAGCAGATCTTCCCGGTGCTCACCCCCCTCGCCGTCGATCCGGCGCATCCCTTCCCCTACATCAGCGGGCTGTCGCTCAATCTGGCCGTCCAGGTCCGTGAGCCGGGCGGGGAGGTCGACCGCTTCGCCCGGGTAAAGGTGCCCCAGAACGTTCCTCGGCTGATCCCCGTGGCGGTGGAGCCCACGGGCACGACCGGTGTCCCGGGGGGCTTGGCCCCCCAGGCGAGCGCATGCTTCGTCCCGCTGGAGGAAGTGATCGCCGCCCATCTCTCCCAGCTGTTCCCGGGCATGGAAGTGATCGACTCCCATCTGTTCCGGGTCACCCGCAACGCCGACCTCGAGGTCGAGGAGGACGAGGCGGAGGATCTGCTCCAGGCCCTGGAGCGCGAGCTCGCCCGGCGCCGGTTCGGTCCCGCCGTCCGCCTGGAGGTGGACGCCGACATCGATGATGATTTGCTCATCCTGCTGATGCGGGAGCTGGAGATCACCGAACGCGAGGTACATCGGGTCGCCGGCCTGCTCGACCTGTCGACCCTGTGGGCTCTCTACGACCTCGACCGCCCGGAGCTGAGGGATACGCCGCGGGTCCCGATCACACATCCGCGGCTGACGACCGATGAGGGCGAGACACCGGACTTCTTCAGCGTGCTCCGGGAGGGCGACGTCCTCGTCCACCACCCGTACGACTCGTTCACCACGTCCGTCCAGCGGTTCATCGAGCAGGCGGCGGCCGATCCGCATGTTCTCGCCATCAAGCAGACGCTCTATCGCACGTCCGGGGACTCCCCCATCGTGGATGCCCTCATCGCCGCGGCCGAGGCGGGGAAGCAGGTCGTCGTCCTCGTCGAGATCAAGGCCCGGTTCGACGAGAGCGCCAACATCCGCTGGGCCCGCGAGCTGGAACGGGCCGGCTGCCACGTGGTCTACGGTCTCATCGGCCTGAAGACCCACTGCAAGACCTGCCTCGTGGTACGCCAGGAACACGGCGGCCTGCGCCGCTACTGCCATGTGGGTACCGGCAACTACAACCCCAAGACCGCTCGGCTCTACGAGGACCTCGGGCTGCTGACCGCCGACCCGGACGTGGGCGCGGATCTCACCGACCTGTTCAACGTCCTCACCGGCTACAGCCGGCAGACGGAGTACCGCTCGCTGCTGGTCGCCCCGCAGCACATGCGGGACGGCATCCTGCAGCGGATCGAAGCCGAGGCCCAGGCTGCCCGGGATGGCCGGGAATCCGGGATCCGCATCAAGGTCAACAGCCTCGTCGACGAGCAGGTGATCGACGCCCTGTATTACGCCTCCATCGCCGGGGTACCCGTGCACTGCCTGGTCCGCGGGATCTGCGCCCTACGGCCCGGAGTGCCGGGCCTGTCGGAGACGGTCCACGTGCGTTCGATCCTGGGGCGGTTCCTGGAGCACAGCCGGGTCCTCGAGTTCACCTCGTCCGGCGAGTTCTGGATCGGCAGTGCGGACATGATGCACCGCAATCTCGACCGTCGTATCGAGGCGCTCGTGCGCGTCCCGCACCCGGACCGGCGAGACACCCTGCGGCAGATGCTCGACCACGCGTTCTCCGACGAGGTGTCCGCCTGGGTGCTGCAGTCCGACGGCCACTGGGAACGACGCACGACCGGGCCGGACGACGTTCGCCTGTCGGACTACCAGCACGACCTGCTGGCCGACGCCATGCGGTGCGGGCACCGGTAAGCCCGGCGCCCGCACCGATGGTCAGTCGTTGCTCGCCGAGACGCTCGACTTGAACTCGGAGCCGGGCCGAAACTTTGGCACGACCGAGGCAGCGACGTGCACGGGCTCACCCGTCGCCGGGTTACGACCCGTGCGGGCGGCACGTTCCACCCGCTCGAACACGCCGAAGCCGGTGATGGTCACCTTCTCTCCGCTCGCGACGGCCTCCTGAATGGCGTCGAACACCGCGTCGACGGCCTTGGTGGCGTTCGACCGCCCGCCCTCGATCTGCTGGGCGATGCGGTCAACCAACTGGGACTTGTTCACAACAACCTCCGGACG
>NZ_CDWRCM010000013.1:23208-25819 GCF_977927585.1 Frankia sp. CcWB2
CGCTGCACCGTAGGCATCTCCACTGTCGAGGGCAATTCCCGTGAGCGTGTCGCGTCACACAAACCCGCACGTCAACGGGTTCGCTCCGGTGGGCGACGGGATGCGTAGGGTCCGGCCGGCATAGCCCGTTCGGCAGATTCATTACGTTCAGTAGCGAGAATTGCCTTTCGGTTTGGGCGCAATGTCACCCTTTGGTAGCCGGATGCCCCCGGCCTCGCCGATACCACTCCGATGGGTAGCTGCCCGGACGCCAGCCGCGACAGTCGATTCATCCCCCTCGGAGACGATCAATTCCCCCCGATGCGCCCGCCACCCATCTCACCCTCCCGAATGTGAGATATGACACGCGCCACCGTGAACCCTCGGCCAGGACCGGATCCGACCCTGTCCCGGCGGATGGTGCGTACTCGGGAACCGGCGCACCCGGACACCGGTGACCGGGTGACAGCCCCGGGCGTTAGGCGGTGGTCGGCGACCAGGCGGGCCGGCCAGCCTCGAAAGAGGTGATCATCTCTTCGTGGCGAAGGGTCAGCCCGACGTCGTCGAGCCCCTCCATCAACCGCCAGCGGGTGAAGTCGTCGAGGTCGAAGGTGGCCACCAGCCCCGCGCCCCGGACCTCGCGCGCAACGAGATCAACAGTGATCTCGATCGTGGGATCCGCCTCGACGGCGGACATGAGTGCCTCGACCGTCTCAGCCGGCAGCTGCACCGGCAACAGTCCGTTGCCGAGGGCGTTGCCGCGGAAGATGTCCGCGAACCGGGGCGAGAGCACGGCACCGAACCCATAGTCCTGCAGCGCCCAGACGGCGTGCTCCCGCGAGGAACCGGTGCCGAAGTCCGGGCCGGCCAGCAGGATCGACGCCGCGGCGTACACCGGGTTGTTCAGCACGAAGCCGTCGTCGGCGCGCCACTGCGCGAACAGGCCGGCGCCGAACCCCGTCCGCTCGATCCGCTTGAGCCACTCACTCGGAATGATCTGATCGGTATCGACGTCGCTGCGGCGCAGCGGCACCGCGCGCCCGGTGTGAATCGTGAACGCCTCCATCGCGGAAACGCTCCCCTCTCGAAGAAGTCGTGGATGAACGACGGTCGCCGTCGTGCGTGGACCGACGATCCACGCCGGGCGCGCTACAGATCCGCCGGAGCGGTCAGCCGACCGGTCACGGCGGTGGCCGCGGCGACCGCGGGCGAGACGAGATGGGTGCGCCCACCCGGCCCCTGCCGGCCTTCGAAGTTGCGGTTCGACGTCGAGGCACTGCGCTCGCCGGGCCGGAGCGTGTCGGGGTTCATGCCGAGGCACATCGAACAGCCGGCGCTGCGCCACTGCGCTCCCGCAGCCCGAAAGACCTCGTCGAGCCCCTCCGCCTCGGCCTGCGCCTTCACCGCCATGGAGCCGGGAACGACCAGGACCCGGACCCCCTCGCTCACCCGCCGGCCGCGCAGCACGTCGGCGGCGGCGCGCAGGTCGCTCAGGCGCCCGTTGGTGCACGATCCGATGAACACCGTGTCGACGGCGACGTCGGACAACGGGGTGCCGGGGGTGAGGCCCATGTAGGTCAGCGCTCGTTCGACCGAGGCCCGCGCGGCCGCGTCCGGGTAGTCGGCGGGCGCGGGAACCAGCGATCCGAGCGGTGCGGCCTGGCCCGGGTTGGTGCCCCAGGTGACGTAGGGCGTGAGGCTCACGGCATCGATCACGACCTCCCGGTCGAAGGCCGCGTCGGAGTCGGAGGCGAGGGTACGCCAGTAGGCCACCGCTTCCTCCCAGGCGGCACCGGTGGCGACATGCGGCCGCCCGGCGAGATACTCGAACGTGACGTCGTCGGGCGCGATCATCCCGGCGCGCGCGCCGGCCTCGATGGACATGTTGCAGACCGTCATCCGGCCCTCCATCGGCAGGGCCCGGATCGCCGCACCGCGGTACTCGATGACGTGGCCGGCACCACCGCCGGTGCCGATCCGCGCAATGATCGCCAGGATGAGATCCTTCGCGGTGACCCCGACGGGCAGGTCGCCTGCCACGGTGATCGCCGTCGTCTTCGGCCTGCGCTGCGGCAACGTCTGGGTCGCGAGGACGTGCTCGACCTGGCTGGTGCCGATCCCGAAAGCCAGCGCCCCGAACGCGCCATGGGTGGAGGTGTGGCTGTCACCGCAAACGATCGTCATGCCGGGCTGGGACAGCCCGAGCTGTGGGCCGACGACGTGCACGATGCCCTGGCCCGGGTCGTTCATCGGGTACAGCCGCACCCCAAACTCGGCGCAGTTCTTCCGCAGCGCCTCCACCTGAGCCGCCGAGATCGGATCGGCGATCGGCGCCAGCGTGTCGGTGGTGGGGACGTTGTGATCCTCGGTGGCGAGGGTCAGCTCCGGACGCCGCACGGGCCGCCCGGCCAGCCGCAGGGCCTCGAACGCCTGCGGCGAGGTGACCTCGTGAACCAGGTGCAGATCGATGTACAGCAGATCCGGTTCGCCGTCGGCGCGCCGCACCACGTGGGCGTCCCAGACCTTTTCCGCAAGTGTGCGCCCCATGGTCGACCCATTCTCCCCTCTTCTGGCGTGGCGATGAGCTTCCCTGCCCCACAGCCTGTTGTCTCATGATGTGGGATGACAGTAT
>NZ_CDWRCM010000013.1:26102-29451 GCF_977927585.1 Frankia sp. CcWB2
CAATGTGTGAAACAGCTTAGCGGAGTCGGAGTCCTGGACAAAGCAGCCCTCGTGCTGACCGCCGTCGAGGCGGGACCGGCGTCACTCGCTGATCTGGTGGCCCGAACCGGGCTCACCCGCGCGACGGCGCATCGGCTGGCACACGCTCTCGAGGTCCACCGCCTCCTTGGCCGGACCGCCGACGGCCGCTTCGTCCCCGGGCCGCGGCTCGCCGCCGGGACCCCGACCCCCCTGCCGTGGGACCTGCTGGATCGGGCCGGCCGGGTTCTCACCGAGCTTCGCGAGATGACCGGAGAAAGTGCCCAGCTCTATGTGCGGCGCGGGGCCCTGCGCCACTGCGTCGCCGCCTCCGAACGCGCCAGCGGCCTGCGCGACACCGTGCCCGTCGGCGCCACGCTCCCGATGACGGCGGGATCCGGCGCTCAGGTCCTCCTCGCCTTCGCGGCACATCCCGAGCCGGAACTGCTCGCCGGAGCCCTGTTCGACGAAGCCGTCCTCCGCCGGGTGCGCGATCGTGGCTGGGCGGAGAGCATCGGGGAACGCGAGAGGGGGTTGGCGTCCGTGTCCGCCCCGGTGCACGACGGCCCGGGAACAGTGATCGCGGCAGTGTCCCTGTCGGGGCCGGTGGAGCGGCTCACCCGGTCGCCGGGACGCCGGCACGGCGCGGCGGTCCTCGCCGCGGCGGCCCGGCTCTCGACACCGACCGTCGGCTGACACACCCACCCGCCTGCATCCACCCGCCACCAACCGCCGACCACCGGACGTCGGTCACCAACGGTGGACCGCCACAACTTTTCCTCGGCCACAAAACACGCGACCAGACCTTTTTCGTCGGCCGTTCTTGCCATTCGCCATTTTGAATCCCCCATTCGGACCCCACGCCCACGACTGCCCGGGCTACATCTGCCGGTGGCGGGCGGCGGCTCTACCGCGCAGGGGTATCCCCCGCCGCGCGGCTTCGCCGCCCTACGTCGTAGCCTGTTCGAGTCGTCCGTCTCGGATGATCGGAACAGTAGGCCGGATGACCCATGCGGGTATTGGCATCTAGTGCAAGCAATACAGCTCGCCCGCGCGCTGGTGCGCTCGTCCGGATGACGCTCCGGGCTCCGCCCACGGGCCGCCGCCGCCCGCAGCGGCGCCGCCGTAGGCTCGGCCGCCCCGGGCGGCGCCAAAGAAGGGGACAACGCGCGGTGCGCAAACTGGGTTCGCGGTACGTGCTGCACGAGGTACTCGGGCAGGGTACGACCGGCCAGGTCTGGCGGGGCGCCGCCGTCTCGGACGGTGCTCCCGTGGCCATCAAGGTGCTGCGCCCCGAGCTCGCCGACGATCCCAAGATCGTGGAGCGATTCCTGCGTGAGTGGGACCTTCTGATCGACCTCGACAGCCCGGATCTCGTCGCCGTACGCGATCTGGTGAACGAACCCGATGTGCTCGCCATAGTCATGGATCTGGTTGACGGTCCCGACCTGCGGGCCCATCTGCGCGAGTTCGGGCCTCGGCCGGTGGAGGAGGCGGTCCGGCTCGTCGTCGGCACCCTGTGGGCGCTCGACAGCGTGCACGCCGCCGACGTCGTCCACCGGGACGTCAAACCCGAGAACATACTCATCGACACCTCCGATCCGGCTCATCCGATCGTGCGCCTGACCGACTTCGGGATCGCCCAGATGATCAATGGTTCGTCCCGGACCAGCACCACCGGACCGATCGGGACCCCGCTCTACATGGCCCCCGAGCTGAGCACGGGCGCGCCACCGACCCCGGCAGCGGACGTGTACTCGGTGGGAGTCGTGCTGTACGAGCTTCTCGCGGGTTCGCCGCCGTTCGACTCCCCCAACCCGGCCGAGCTCCTGCAGGCGCACCGCGAAAAACAGCCCCAGCCCATTCAGGGTGTGCCGGCGCCGGTGTGGGGTGTGCTGGCCGGAATGCTCGCCAAGTCCCCGAGGCAGCGGCCCGTGAGCGCCGCCGATGCGGCCGAGGACCTGGTCGAGGCGCTCGAGGCCAGCCGTTGGGGGACCGGCTACGCGTCCAGGCCAGGCAGCCATGCCGACCATGACAACCGAATCCAGCTCTCCGCACTCGCCGGCGCGTCCGCGGCCCGGGCCGACAATCATTCCCCCGCCACGGGAACGCAGCGCGTGGTGCGCTCCGCCGCCGTGGCCGCGGCGGCGGGCACGGGAGGCGTGGTCGGCGCATCCGCCGCGCCTGACTGGTCCGACCTGGAGCACACGCAGATCGCGGGCAGTCTGCTGACCACCGCCACGAAGACCGGTGGCACGAAGACCGGTGGACGGGATGGCGGCGTCGAGCGCACCCGGATGGCCCCGGCCGCCGGCGGCCGGGGAGGGTGGGACGGTGACGCCCCGACCGGCATACAGCCGGCGCTGCGGATCCCGGCCCGCTCCGACGCTCCGGCCGCGGACACGAACACAGTCATGTCGGCGATCCCGGCGAACCACCAACCCGGCCCCCCGATCGGTGGGGCCGCGGCCGCCTCGCGGGCGGCCGCCGACCGGCGGCGGCGTAGCCGGATCGCGGCGGGTGCGGGCCTTGTCGTCGCCCTCGTCGCCGGTGCCGGCGCCTGGGCGCTCGCCTCCAGCGGGGGCACCGGCGCGGAACTGAGCGCGGACGGTCCCGCCGGGGTGTCCGCCGCGGCAGCCTCGGGCGGTTCCGGCTTCAGAACCAGCGGAGCCGCCGCTCCGGGCGTGGCCGTTGGGGTCAACCCGACGAGCCTCTCCGGGGGCGGGGCGACCCCGCGGCCCAGCGCGAAGGGATCTCCCTCCCCCGGCGCCGGTACGGCGGCTGCGGCTAGCCCCACAGGGGCCACGCCGACGAACAGCCCGACGGCGCGGAGCAGCCCGTCCCCGTCGCCCACCGACGACGGCACGGCGACCGTTCCCAACACCGAGGGCAGCTCGTTCACCACGGCGGAGAACACCCTGAGGTCGGCGGGCTTCACGCACCTCAGTAAGGCCTTCGGGTGTTACGGTGCCGGTGCGGTCGACACCGTCGCGCAGCAGTCCCCGAAGTCGGGAAAGATCGCCAAAACGACCACGATCAACCTGCAGGTCGAGGATTGCGCGCAGGTACCCGGCGTCATCGGAATGACCGAGTCGGACGCCAAGTGGCAGCTCAGCTTCGCCGGCTTCACCTCCACCGCGGTCAACGGGTCGTGCGCCAACGGCGAGACCAGCAAGGTGTCGGCGTACTCCCCCGCCGGACAGCGCCCACGCCATTCCACGACGGTGACGTTGACCCTGGCCTGCACCAAGCCCCCGGCGTCCGCCCCGGCCCCGACCCCGACATCGACGGCCAAGAACTGAACGCCTGACCATCGGGCCGCCGCCTGGGC
>NZ_CDWRCM010000013.1:29688-32068 GCF_977927585.1 Frankia sp. CcWB2
AGGTCCCGGCGCCTTCCCGGCACGGGGATCAGCCCGGCACGAGGAACGGTCTTCCCGCCCCGCTCAGCCGAGACGGTCCATGGGCAACGAGCGGATGTCGTCCCGGGGACCAGCGAGCGGCCCGCCGGTAAGCCGTGGCTTACCCGGCTCCTCGTCGACCCGGATACTGCGCGGCAGGGGCATCGGAACCGGCAGTTCCGCCTCAGGCTCCGGCGCGAGCGCCGCCAGGCTGGTCGCCGCCCACAGGTCCACCTCGACGATGATCTCGCCGTTCTCCGAGGACATCCGCAGCCGTCCCCCGTGTACCTCGACGAGGCGTCGCACGACGTAGAGCCCCATGCCGGCCCCGTCCGTGGGGCGGGTCGCCGTGCCGTCCCGCTGGGTGAACGGTTCGAAGAGCTGGCGGATGGTGTCGGGGTCGAGATCGGGCCCGGGATTACGGACGCGCAGGACGACCTCGTCGCCCACCCGGCCGGCTATGAGCCGTACCGGCGCTCCCGGCCAGGAGTGCACCAGGGCGTTGTCGACGAGGTTCGCGACCACCTGGATGAGGGCCTGTCGGGCCATCCGCACCGGCAGCTCCAGCGGAAGATCCACCGTCACGCTGCTCGGCGACCCGGTGTACGAGAGCGTGGCGAGCACGTGCCGGACGACCTCCGGCAGATCGGCGATGGTGGTCTCGTCCGTGCCGGTGGCCGTGGCGGCCGTGAGCATGTTCTCCAGCAGGCGGGAGAGGCGATCGGAGTAGTTCACCGCCGCATCGAGCAGATCGTCGAGCTGGGCGTCCGAGAGCCGGTCGCGACGGCGCTTGATGGTCAGCAGGTTTCCGCGGATACCGGTCAGTGGCGTGCGGAACTCGTGCGACACCGTCGCGACCAGGTCGCTGCGGATCCTGTCGGTCTCCTCCAACCGGGCCATCAGGCTCTGCTGACCCTCGTAGAGCTGCTGCCGGTAGTGCTCCACCCGGCGGCGGGACTGCTCGTTGTAGTGCCAGAAGACCATCTGTGCGCAGGCAAGAGCGAAGATGAAGCCGGCATGCAGGCCGGCCACCAGCCAGGCGTTGTCCAGCAGCTCCCCGTCGGCCGAAATGATGTTGCCGATCGCCAGGTTGGCGACGAACACGAAGGCGATCGCCAGCAGATAGACGGTCCACTCCTCGTAGAGCGCGATCAATGCGACGACCACGAAGAAGTGAAAGTACATCGGGGTGAGGCCGCTCGAAAAATGGACGAGGACGACCGAACAGCACAGCAGCCCGAGGCTGGCGGCCAGGGCACGGACCCGGCGGCGGCCGGGCACCACCGCGGAGGCGAACAGCAGCGCCGGCAGACTGGCCGCCAGAAAGCCGTGCACGAGGCTCAGGTCGCGCCAGATCGCGTAACAGACGATGACCGGCAGGTGTATCGCCAGCACCAGGCACATCAACGTGTGACGGGCCGTCCAGTCCTCGATGGGCAGACCGCGGCCCTGGGGAAGCAGCGAGGTGATGCGCCGGGCGGCTCCCGGCAGGACGTCCACCTGCTCCGGTGCCGATCCCGGCGGGCGCAGCCGACCAGCATGGCGGGCGGCGCGCCCCACGTGCGCACTCCCATGCCGACGCCGTGCGCGTTCGGGTGCCGATGGACTGACGGTGGACATCCGCGCAAGTTTGTACCGATCCGGTGCTGGAGCACCATGGTTGTCAAGGGTGGTGTCGCATGGCGACAATGCCCAGGTTTGACTAGGCCATCTGCACCACCTGGTACCGGGCTCAACGGAGCATGGCGCGGGCCTCGCCCTCCCCGCCAGGCTGTGGTCCGCGGGGTGGCCCCGAGACAGCCCCCCATGGAGGAGGACACCGTGCCCCCAGTGGCCCTGACAGCCCCAGTGGCCCTGGCAGCCTCGACCGCTTCCGCGATCGCCCCGTCGACCGCGGGTCGGATCGGCCCGCCGCAGCCGGGTGCCACCGACGATCCCGCGCTGACCGCCGTCATGGCCCGGGTCGCGCGCCCCCAGCTACGCCTGGTGGCCTCGACCCCGGACACCGAGATCGAAGTGGTCCACGGCCGCGGAGGCCCAGCGTCCTGCGGCTGCCGCGCGTGCACGATGGCCCGCCACCCCGCGACCATGCTGCGGTTCGAGGTTATGCGGTAGGCCGGATCGCGCCCGACATGACGATGGCCCCCGGAGAGGAATCCGAGGGCCATCGATGGTCCGTCTTGGTGCGAGGGCGTAGCTCTCGTCCTCTGCGAAGAATCGAAGATAAAACCGCCGTGTAGCCCCGACCGGATTCGAACCGGCGCTACCGCCTTGAGAGGGCGGCGTCCTGGGCCGCTAGACGACGGGGCCAAGACTCTGGTTCTTACTTACGCGCTTATGCGCGTGTCACACTATACAGTAT
>NZ_CDWRCM010000013.1:32189-34561 GCF_977927585.1 Frankia sp. CcWB2
AGCGGCCAGTTTCGACCGAGCGGCAGATCTGATGCAGCTGGGGTACCAGGACTCGAACCTAGACTAACGGAGCCAGAATCCGTTGGGCTGCCAATTACCCCATACCCCATGGGCCCTGTTCGGGCGCTGCCTACTGTACCTCATGCAGACAGCACATCAGCGCGCCGGGGTGCCGATGCACGCCGGTCATCCCGTCACGTCCCGTGGCTGGGGCATCGGGAATGACCGGCAGCCACCCGACCGGCAGTCATCCGGCGGAGGATCGCGCCGCGGGCGCTAGCGAGCCGTTACCGGGTTGGTGAGCGTCCCGATGCCCTCGACGGTCACCGCCACCGTCTGCCCCGGTGACATCGGCCCCACGCCCGCGGGCGTTCCGGTCAGCAGCACGTCGCCGGGTAGCAGCGTCATGGCCGACGACATGTAGGCGATCAACGAGGGGACGTCGCGCAGCAGCAGGCCGGTTCGGGAGCTCTGGCGCAGTTCGCCGTCCAGGGTGGTGCGGATGGTCAGATCCGCCGGGTCGAGATCCGTCTCGATCCAGGGACCGAGGGGGCAGAAGGCGTCATGGCCCTTGGCCCGGGTCCACTGGCCGTCCGCCTTCTGCTGATCGCGAGCGGTCACGTCATTGGCGCAGGTATAGCAGAGCACCACTTCGAAGGCCCGTTCCACCGGGACGTCACGGCACAGCCGGCCGATGACGATCGCCAGCTCGCCCTCGAAGTCGACCCGCTCGCTGTCCGACGGAAGGGTGATCGGATCGCCCGGGCCGGCGACGCTGGTGGAGGGCTTGAGGAAGAGGATCGGACACTCGGGCGGGGTGTCACCGCCCATCTCCCAGACATGGTCGGCATAGTTCTTGCCCCCGCAGAGCACCTTGCTCGGCAGCACGGGAGCGAGCAGCCGCACGTCGCCGAGCCCCCGGCGGACGCCGGTGAAGGAGAACGGACCGAACGGATGCGGGGTGATGCCGGAGATCACGGCCGTACCCGCCTCGATCGACCCCTCCACGACCCCGAACCCAGGCTCCGAACCATCGGTAAACCTCGCAATACGCACCCCCAGACCGTACCGAGCCCGCGGAAGGAGCTGACCCGACCGGCCGGTGGGCGGCCCCGCCACACCGCGGGTATGACTCGTATGACCGACATGACCACGGCCGGGGCTGATCAAGTTCGCCAGAACGGTGACGAGTGACCGAGAATTAGGCTAGAACCCGCGCCTGGTCCACCAGCTGGTCCACCAGCGGATGGCAGCCACCCGCTCCCGCTGTCCCGTACTGACCAGATCCGACGCGGACGGCCGACATCACCGCGGAGCTGCCCGGCAAGTTACCCGGCAGAGGAAAGGGAAAGGAAAACGGTGAGCGAGACCGACACCACCCCCGTCTACGATGTCGGCGCACCCGAGCCGAAGCCGATCGACGAGGAACTGAGCGTCAAACTGGGCCACCTGGCCGAAGACGCGATCCTGCGGGGTAAACCCAACGGCGACGAGCGGTGCGACAACTGCCTATACTACCTGGACGCCGACAAGGACATCACCTACTGCTGGCACCCGAAGCTACGCGTTCTGGTCGGCGGCGACTGGTGGTGCCAGTGGTGGGAGGAGATCCCGCAGGACTGACCCACGTAGCCGGCGGCCCGGCCCGCGGCGGCGGGCTGCTCCGCGGGCGGTACAACGGGAGCACCCACGCCCGGGCGGGGCCACTCCCGGGGGTTGGGGCCCGGCGTCAGGCCGCGTCCGGGTCTGGGCGCTCTCCCTGCCGCCGCAGTCCG
This sequence comes from Frankia sp. CcWB2, assembly GCF_977927585.1. Lineage (NCBI taxonomy): Bacteria > Bacillati > Actinomycetota > Actinomycetes > Frankiales > Frankiaceae > Frankia > Frankia sp. CcWB2. Next base: position 33,965 of record NZ_CDWRCM010000013.1, read on the forward strand.
TAGTCGACGGCGTCCTCCAGGGCCGCCCAGGAGGCGGCGATGATGTTCTCGTCCACGCCGATCGTGTCCCAGCACTCGCGGCCGTCACTGGTTCCCACCAGGACCCGGGTCACCGCGCCGGTCCCCTGCTTGCCGTCGAGGATCCGAACCTTGTAGTCCACCAGGTCCAGATCGGCCAACCCCGGATATGCCTTCTCCAGCGCGTTGCGCAGTGCCGTGTCGAGAGCGTTGACCGGTCCGTTCCCCTCCGCCGTCGCGACGTGGCGTTCGCCGTGCGAGGTGAGCTTCACCGTCGCCTCGCTGACCACCTCGCCGCCCGGGCGCTGCTCGACGATGACGCGCCAGGATTCGAGGGTGTAGAACCGCTGCCGGCCGGCCACCTCGTCGCGCAGCAGGAGTTCGAAGGAGGCCTCCGCGGCCTCGTAGACGTACCCGGCCGCCTCCCGCTCTTTGACCAGGTCCACCACCCGTCCGAGCGCCTCACGCTGGTTCGACAGGTCAAGGCCGAGCTCACGGCCCTTCAGTTCGATGGTCGCCCGACCGGCGAGCTCCGAGACCAGCATCCTCATGTCACTGCCCACGACCGCCGGGTCGATG
>NZ_CDWRCM010000013.1:35108-35538 GCF_977927585.1 Frankia sp. CcWB2
TGCTGGTACAGGTCCGGATCGACCTTGACGGCGCTGGCGTGCAGGCCGGCCTTGTGCGCGAAGGCGCTGGCCCCGACGTACGGCCGGTGCGGGTCGGGCACGGAGTTGGTGACCTCGTCGATCGCGTGGGAGACCCGGACGAGCTCACGCAGCCGCCCGGGCGGCAGCACGGCCCGGTCCAACTTGGTCTCCAGACCCGCGATGACGCTCAGCAGGTTGGCGTTCCCGCACCGCTCGCCGTAGCCGTTTGTGGTGCCCTGCACGTGGGTGACGCCGGCCTCCACCGCCACCAGGGTGTTCGCGACCGCGCAGTCGGCGTCGTCGTGGCAGTGGATACCGAGCCGGGCGCCGGTCGTGGCGAGAACATCGGCGACGACCGCGCCGATCCGCGCCGGGAGCATGCCGCCGTTCGTGTCGCACAGCACGACGA
>NZ_CDWRCM010000013.1:35870-36493 GCF_977927585.1 Frankia sp. CcWB2
CACCGGCCTCGGCCGCAACGGAGACGACCTCAAGGGCGTAGGCGGGATGCACCCGATGGCCGTCGAAGAAGTGCTCGGCGTCGACGAAGACCCGCTTTCCCTCCGCGCGCAGATGCACGACGGTGTCCCGGATCATCACGAGGTTCTCGGCCGGGGTGGTGCGCAGGGCACGTTCGACGTGGCGCAGATCCGACTTGGCGACCAGGCAGACCACCGAGGTCCCCGCGTCCCGAAGCGCCGCCACCTGGGGATCGTCCGCGGCGGCGCGGCCCGCCCGCCGGGTGGCCCCGAAGGCGGTCAGCACGGCGGTCGTCAGGTTCAGTTCGCCGCGCGCCCGGGTGAAGAACTCCGCGTCCTTCGGGTTTGATCCCGGCCAGCCGCCCTCGATGAAACCGACACCGAGATCGTCCAGGTGACGGGCCACCGCGAGTTTGTCGCCGACCGAGAGCGACAACCCCTCCTGCTGGGTACCGTCCCGCAATGTCGTGTCATAGATGTGCAGGGAATCGGGATCGTATGGCCGCACGGGGCGCCCCTCCGCAAGGATCTTGGGCCGTTCCGCCCCGGCCGAGCCGAGCGGTCCGGACAACCTCCGGCACGCCGAACCGAGCAGAGTTCGGGAA
>NZ_CDWRCM010000014.1:0-2417 GCF_977927585.1 Frankia sp. CcWB2
GGCCGAACAGCGCCGGCAGCGTTCCCTCGTGCGCCGCGCGCAGCTCGTCGAGGCCGACGGTGAAGGCGTCCTGTACGTCGAGGGTGTCCCGGTCGACGACACCGACGCGCCGCCACGGCAGGCCCCGCACCTCGCACATGCCGGTGAAGCGCAGTTCCTCTGTGCGGGGCACCGCGACGACGGCGCGGCCGGCCGACTCGCTGAACAGCTCGACGAACGGGTCTGATCCGGCCGGCAGGATGATCCGGGCGCCGTGCCCGCCGCGCAGGCACGACTCGACGAGCGCCTGGGCGAGCCCACCGTCGGAGAGGTCGTGCGCGGCGGTGAGCATGCCGTCGCGGGAACCGGCGACGAGGATCTCGCCGAGCAGCTTTTCCCGGGCGAAGTCGACGGCCGGCGGCTCGCCGCCGAGATGGCGATGCGTCACCCACGCCCACTCCGAGCCGCCGAATTCGTCGGCGGTGTCGCCGAGCAGGATCAGGACGTCTCCCTCCTCGGCGAAGCCGATGGGCGTCCGGCGAGTGACGTCGTCGAACAGGCCGAGTACCCCGATCACCGGGGTCGGATGGATCGGCGTCGAGCCGGTCTGGTTGTAAAACGAGACGTTGCCGCCCGTTACCGGGAGGCCGAGCCGCCGGCAGCCCTCGGCGAGGCCCGCGCACGCCTGGGCGAACTGCCACATCACCTCGGGATCCTCGGGGGAGCCGAAGTTCAGGCAGTTCGTCACCGCGATCGGCACCGATCCGGTGGCGGCCACGTTGCGGCACGCCTCCGCCAGGGCGAGCTGGGTGCCGGCGAACGGGTCGAGCCGTGCGTACCGCCCGTTGCCGTCGGTGGCGAGCGCGATCCCCAGGCCGGTGGCCGCCGACAGCCGGAGCACGCCCGCGTCCTCCGGCTGGGCGAGCACGGTGCCCGCCTGCACGTACCGGTCGTACTGGTCGGTCACCCAGGCCCGCGAGCACAGGTTCGGGGAGGCGACCAGCCGCAGCAGGGTCTCCCGCAGCTCCGGCCCGGTCCGTGGCCGGGCGAGCCGGGCGGGCGTGGGCGCGTCCGCCCGGACCAGGTCGAAGTCGACCGGGCGGCGCAGAGGGCGCTCGTAGACTGGGCCATCGTCGGCGAGTGATCCGGGCGGAACGTCGACGACGACCTCGCCATGCCAGCGTACGGTCAGCCGACCGCTGTTGGTGACGGTGCCGATCCTGGTCGCGAGCACACCCCAGCGCTCGGCGAGGGCGAGAACCTCGGGCAGCGCCTCGGGCGTGACGATCGCCAGCATGCGCTCCTGGGACTCGCTCGCGAGGATCTCGTGCGCGGCCATCGACGCCTCGCGCAGGGGCACGAGGTCGAGGTCGACCTCCATGCCGCCGGGCTGGCCGGTGGCGATGCCCGCGGCGGTGGTCTCGGTCAGCGCGCAGGTCAGCCCGGCGCCGCCGAGATCCTGGATGCCGGTGACGAGCTTGCGGTCGAACAGCTCCAGGCAGGCCTCGATCAAGATCTTCTCGGTGAACGGGTCGCCGACCTGCACCGAGGGCCGCCGGGCCGGGCCGCCGCCCTCGTCGAAGGTCGCCGACGCCAGTATCGAGACGCCGCCGATGCCGTCCCGGCCGGTCCTGGCGCCGAGCAGGACGACGGCGTTGCCGACCCCGGTCGCCGCCGACGTCTGCACCCGATCGACCGGCATGACCCCGACGCACAGGGCGTTGACCAGCGGGTTACCCGCGTAGGTCGGGTCGAAGACGACCTCGCCGCCGATGGTGGGCAGGCCGAGGCAGTTGCCGTAGCCACCGATGCCGGCGACGACCCCGGGCAGGACCCGGGCGGTGTCCGCAGCGTCGGCCTCGCCGAAGCGCAGCGGGTCGAGCACGCCGATCGGGCGGGCCCCCATGGTCAGGATGTCGCGGACGATGCCGCCTACACCCGTCGCGGCCCCCTGGTATGGCTCGACGAAGCTGGGGTGGTTGTGCGACTCGATCTTGAAGGTGACCGCCAGCCCCTCGCCGACGTCGACGACGCCCGCGTTCTCCCCCATGCCCACCAGCAGCCGGTCCGTCGACGGGGTATCCCGGAACTGCCGCAGATGCACCTTGGAGGACTTGTAGGAGCAGTGCTCGCTCCACATCACCGAGTACATCGCGAGTTCGGCGTCGCTGGGCCGGCGACCGAGGGTCGCGATGATCAGGGCGTACTCGTCGTCGGTGAGCCCCAGCTCCCGGTAGGGCTGCTCGGCGGGGGGACTCACGGAGGTGGCCGCGGGGGCGGCGGGGTTGCCGGTCACCCTCCCATCCTCGCCGATATCCCCTGATCCGGGCTCCCGGGCGGACAAGGAGACCCCTTCGTAACCAAAAATCCCTCTTTAAGAGGAAAAAGCCGACAAAACGCCGGACAGTACCGAGGTGAACATGCGAAGCCCGCCGACC
>NZ_CDWRCM010000014.1:2856-7486 GCF_977927585.1 Frankia sp. CcWB2
CCAGGGCCGGTGAGGTCGTCAACAGCGTGCTCGGGATGCGGCATCAGGCCCACGATCGTCCGGCTCTCGTTACAGATCCCGGCGATGTCGGCGGCCGACCCGTTGGGATTCCCGCCGACGTAGCGCACCACAACCCGCCCGGCCGCCTCGAGTTCGGCGAGCACGCCCGGGGCCGCGACATAGCGACCATCCCCGTGCTTCACCGGGATGACGATCTCCTCGCCGTCCTGGTAGCCGCGGGTCCAGGCAGTGCCCGGCGCCTCGACCCGCAACCGCTGGTCGCGGCAGACGAAGTGCAGTCCCACGTTGCGAGTCAATGCCCCGGGGAGCAGGCCGGCCTCGCAGAGCACCTGAAACCCGTTGCAGATGCCGAGAATCGGCAGGCCCGCGCGGGCCGCCGGGACGAGGGCCGCCACCATGGGCGAGAACCGGGCTATCGCACCGGCGCGCAGGTAGTCACCGTAGGAGAATCCGCCGGGCAGGATGACGGCATTGACGCCGGCGAGATCGCTGTCGCCATGCCAGAGGGAGACCGGTTCGGCACCGGCGGCCCGCACTGCGAGCGCCGTGTCCCGGTCGTCGAGGGAGCCGGGGAAGGTGACGATCCCGATCCGGGCGGGCGGGGCCGCCTCGGTCACTACCACACCCATCGCGATACCCGCCCAGATCCCTCGGAGTCCACTCCCGTCAGCGTAGCCGGTCGGATTGTGGGGCGGCCGGTCGAGGAAGGGAGTCGGCCGATCGACGAAGGGAGTCGGCGGGGGACGGCGGGAGACGTCAGACCGGATGGATGCCCTCGGCCACCTCCGGGCGGGCAGCGGGCCAGGGCCCCGTCCGCGCCCGGCTCAGCCGCTCCCCGGGAGCGATCTCCTCCCAGGTGAGAGTCTTCTCCAGATGCACGCGGGTGCCCCGATGGGGGCCGTCCACCTGGTGGAACTGCACCCGGTCCATCAGAGCGCGCATGAGAAAGATGCCACGGCCTTGCTCGGGAACATTTTCCGGCCTGGGGAAATCGCTGTTCTGGCGGGCCGTCCGATCGAGATTATCCATGCCGTCGAAACCGTCGCCGCGATCGCTCACCTCGATGATGGCGACTTCGTTGTCCACTCCCACCAAAACCTCGTACTCGTCGCTGTCATGGGCATGTAGAAGAACATTGTCGCACGCTTCTGTCAATGCAAGTTCAACATCGTAAATGCATTCTTGGCTGACGCCCAGGACTTTCAGGGACTGCGTGCAGATACGTCGAACTACGGGTATGGAGATCTCATCGTGGGGCAACGACAGGCTTACTTTGATCTCCATGCCGGAGGGTGTACCCGCGTCACGCATCATCAACCGAACGACCTACGCCGGCGCAGGCTCGATCCGGTCACATGCCATCGGTCATCGTAATCGGTTATTGCGATAGGTTATCGCAATCGGTTATCTCAATCGGGCGGCGAGGGCTCGGCCCAGCTCGGTGCCCGAGTGTCAGGCATTCTCGATCTTCGGTGTTCCCCAGCCGTCGCCGGCGAGCCCGATCCCACTGCCGGACAGGTAGTACGGCTGTTCGTGCGGACGGTCCGGGCGGGCGAAGGTCCACCTTTGCACGTACGTCCAACTGGGTTGCACCGTGATGGTGAGCAGGCGCCGTAGTGCCGCGACGAGATCGGGCCCGGCCGCCGCGGGGTCGGCCAGCCGCGCCCGCGCGAAATCCGGCGTCGAGTGGGCGACCAGGACGGCGGCACTGTCACCCCGGCGACGGCCGTCGTCGGCGATCCAGGCGATCGTATCGTCGTCGTGGACGAAGGCTCCGTCGATCGGTGCCCAGCACCGGTAGGGCCAGCCGGCGAGCTGCGCCCGCTCCTCGGTGCAGGCCGGGTCGAGATGGCGCAGCGCCTGCGGGTCGGGCATCGCGAGGACCACCGCGTCGGCGGCCTCGTCGTCGACGCGGGGACCCGGGGTGATCCGGCGGATCGGCGTGGACTGCGCGACCTGCACCCCGGCGCGGGACGCGAGGTCGGCGACCAGGGAACGCAGCCCGCGTGGGGCGGCGTACCGCAGCGGGCCGGAACGCGGCTCGGCCAAGGTGGCGGTCGGCCCACTGATTACCGACATTCGGTGCGTCCAGGGGCGTACCAGGCCACGGATGAACCAATCGTCCACGACTTCGCGGAACTCCGGCGAGGTGGCGGTGAAGTACGACGCGCCGGAGTCCACGATGCGCCCGTCTATCCACCGTGAGGCCATCCGTCCGCCGATCACGCGGCCCCGGTCACGGACATCCACGGTGATTCCCTCGGCTAGCAGTGTGCTGGCGCAGGCGATCCCAGCAATGCCCCCGCCGGCAACGACGACCTTCGCCACCGACCCCCCATATATCGAGATGAATGCCGCGGGCGCCGCCTGTCGAGCGGCCTTTCACCGGTTCCCGCGGCGTCGTCTTCCTGGATGTGCCGCCACGGTGACGGTGGCTTGCGGACGAGCGTCGATGATGCTCGCCATCAGTCCCGCCAGGGCCCGTCCGCCGAACGGCTGTGTTCATCGTGCCCATTGAGGAGGGGGCCGCGTGCGGTATCCGTGGTAATGGTTCCGCAGTGACGGGATAGTCCCTGCCGTGGAAGAGGGTTATCCCTGAATGGGCGCCCGAGATGCCGGGGATGCATCTGTCGTCGACCGGATCTGTCGGCTGTCGGCTCTCCGTCGGCCCGCTCCTACGACGGGGCCCGCTCCCGCGACGGGAGCGGTGGTGTGTGCCACGGGCGCGGCCGCCACCCGGCACCCTCGTCATCCGCCGACCATGGCTTAGCCTTACCCGCAGGAAGTCCATGACCGCGCGTGACGGCCTCTACCCCAGGAGGTCGTGATCGCTCGCCGACCCGCACCCCAGCGTCCCGGCACCCGCCCGGCACGAGTCGCCACGCCCGGCTCTGGCGGGGGAGCCGCACGGAGCCGTCGCCGCCCGTCTGTCCACGGATCCGATGGGGCCATCCCCGCCGTCGGACCGCGGGAACCCTGTCCCTGCGGGTCGGGCCGTCGTTACAAGGCGTGCCACGGCGAGCGGAACCGGCCGGCTCCCGTGCTGCGCCCGTTCGCGGGCCGCCGCGACGAGCCGGACCTGGTCGCCCTGCGGGAGCTGGTGCCCAGCGCCACCGCGCCGCTGACCCTGGCGGCGGCCTACCTCGCCGACCATCCTGAGCACGCCGACCGGCGCATCACGCTCTGCACGATGCTGCCGCAGGCCGCCCCCGCCCTGGTGCGCGAGGACGGCGAAATCCTGGTCGCCCTGCAGATCGCCCTTCCGGGTCTGGACGCATCGCGGGATGTCGCCGGTGCCCTGCTCGCCGCACTCGCCGCTGAGCCGGGGAGTGTGATCGACATCCCGCCTGCCTCCGCGCCGCGCCTCGTGGAACAACTGCCCGCGGGACTCGCCGGGTTGCCCCGGCTCACCGACCTGCTGGACCCGGCACCCCTGGGCATCACCGTTCATTCCGGGTTCGGATGGTGGCTGCCACCGTCGGACGAGGAGAGCGGTCCGAACCAGGAGGTGGCGGTGATGCTGGAGCGCGCCAACGCCACCGTGGTGCCCACCGTCCGGCTCACCTCGGTGCCGGCTGCCTACTGGTGCCACCCCGGTGACCGCTGGCACCTGCGGTGGGCGCTTCCGCTGGCCTGGCTGGGCGCGGCGGGTACTGCGGCGGGCACCGGCTCCGAGGCCGAGGCGGTCGCTCCCATCGGCGCGGGCGCCGACGTCGCCCCCACCGAGGAGGCGTTGCTGGATGCGCTGGCTCGCCTGGCTGCGGCCGAACGTCTCACGGTGGGGGAGGGCTCCAGGTTCATCGGGTTCTTCCGCGCCGACGGGCTCGTCGTTCCCGTCTGGGATCTCGCGCCCGGAAGCGAGGCGGACCGCTGTGAGGAGCCGGCCGCCGCGCTGCGGGTGGCCTATCAACGGGCACTGGCCGACACCACGGCACTGACCGCACACGAACGCCGGGTGCGGGCGGGTCTTGTTGGACGCAGCCTCACCCTGCGCTGACGGCGTCGGCGCCAGACCGCGGTGTCGGGGTGGGGTGCGGTGTCGGGGTGGGGGTGCGGTGTCCGGGAGGATGAAGCGCCGTGAGCAGGGTTGACGATCCGGAGAACACCTTTGACGTCATTGTCGTCGGGGCGGGCCCGGCCGGTGGCAGCGCGGCGCGGGCGGCGGCGAACGCCGGGGCCCGGGTGTGCGTGCTCGAACGCTCGGCGGTACCTCGCTACAAGACCTGCGGTGGCGGCCTGGTCGGCCTTTCGGCGGATTATCTCGGCACCGAACTGACCGGTCTGGTCCGAGCCAGCGTCAGCTCGCTGACGATGACCTGGGACGGCCGCTTCGAGGTCACCCGCGGCCGGTCCGGCGGCCGTCCCTGGATGTCGATGGTGATGCGATCCGATCTGGACGCCGCTCTCCTGGCCGCGGCGGCTGCGGCCGGCGCGACCGTGCGGACCGGTGCGCACGTGGTGGGGCTGACCGAGAGCGGGCCGGGCGGGACCGGTCGGGATGTGACCGGGCCGGGCGAGGCCGGGATCGCAGAGGACGCCGGGGATCAGGATGACGGTTGGGTGACCGTGCGTCTCCGCGCGGGGGCGGGCCTGCGCGCTCGGGTGGTGG
>NZ_CDWRCM010000014.1:7572-14048 GCF_977927585.1 Frankia sp. CcWB2
GGGTGCGGACGGCACCTCGGGTCGTTGTGGCACCTATGCCGGTGTCCGCTGTGACCAGGTCGACGTCGGCCTGGAGGGCGAGTTTGTCGCCGACCCGGCGCGTGCCGCGCGATGGGCCGGGCGCATGCTCATCGACTGGGGGCCGGTGCCGGGTTCCTACGGGTGGGTGTTCCCCAAGGGACGGGTGCTCACGGTCGGCGTGATCGGTGATCGTGCCGAGGGCGCCGCGCTGCGCGCCTATTACACCCGGTTCGTCGACCGGCTCGGGCTCACCGACCTGCCGCGCCAGCATGACTCCGGACATCTCACCCGGGTGCGGGCCGTCGGCTCCCCGCTGCGTCGGGGCCGGGTATTGGTCGTGGGGGACGCAGCCGGGCTCCTGGATCCGTGGACACGCGAAGGCATCTCGTTCGCATTACGGTCGGGTCGGCCCGCCGGGGAGGCGGCCGCCGCGGCGAGTGTGGGTGTCGGTCGCGCGAGGGCGGGCGTGACCCGGGCTAGGGGGGTCACGGATACAAGGCCGACTGGCCCGGGTACCACGGCGCCTAGCCCGGGTGCCACGGCGCTCGACGCCTTGGCCGCCTATCCCGCGCGCGTCGAGACGATCCTGGGCCCCGAGATGGCGGCGGGACGAGAGGTCCTGGCCGCGTTCACCCGCCGGCCGGGCGCGATGCACACGGTCATGGCGGGCCCGGGCGCCTTCGGGCTGTTCACCCGGCTCATCGAGGGACGGACCACCATCGCCCGGCAACTGCGTCGTCCCGGCGTGCGGACGGCGGTGGCGGTGCTGGGCCGCTGAGGTGCTGAGGCAGCCGGCGGTGCCAGCGGCGTCAGCCGCCCGGGTAGCCGCGGCGTTCCTCGCCGAAGCGTTCGGCCACCGCGCCGGCGATCTCCCGATAGGCCGCCCGCGTCTCCCGTTTCAGGCTCGACAGCACGATCCGTCCCCCGTCGGCCAGATGCGGGTCGAACGGGACCCGGACCACCCGTCGCGTCCGGGCTTCAAAATGCCGTTCCAGCGTGTCGACGTCGACCCGCTCGCCCTGGACGGGGAACATTGAGATCACGGCGACCGCCTCGCGGACATGGTCGGAGTAGCCGTGCGCGTCCAACCAGTCGAGAGTGGCGCTCGCGCTGGACCCGCCGTCGGCGCTGGCGCTGCTCACGATCACCAGCGTGTCGGCCAGCTCCAGCACCCCGTGCATCGCACTGTGCAGGATGCCCGTCCCACAGTCGGTCAACAGGATCGAGTAGTGTCGTTGCAGCAGATCGTCGACTGCCCGGTAGTCGGCGTCCCCGAAGGTGTCCGACAGCTCCGGATCGTTGGCCGACGCCAGCACCTCCAGCCTCGAGTCGGCCTGTGACAGGTACCTGCGGACGTCCACGTACCGGTGCAGACGCGGAGCGTCCGCCAGCAGCTCGCGCACCGTGTGGGCGGAGGTGCGTGGCACCCTGGAGCCCAGGGTGCCACGGTCCGGGTTCGCGTCGATCGCCACCACCCGGTCATCGCGCAGGCTGGCCAGCGTGGAGCCGACCGCCACCGTCGTCGTGGTCTTGCCGACGCCGCCCTTGAGGGACATCACCGCGATGCGGTGACAGCCGTGCAGCGGGTTCCGGATGCGCGCGAGGAGCCGGCGGTCGCGAACCTCGTCGGGGGACGGACCGGGGTTCACCGCGCCCGCCGAGACCTGGTACACGAGCCTGCGCCAGCCGCGGGACGCCGTCTCTGGGGGAGCGGGCAGCAGTGCGCTGGTGGCGAGCCCCGCCCGGCCGTTTCCCGGTTCCCGGGGACCCGTCTCCCGGGGACCCGGTCCCGCCGGGCCGCCGGGCGGCCCGGCTGGCTCGGGATCGCGCAGCCAGGAGGGGATGCGGCCGGCTTCGGTGGGCGTGCGGGCCGGGCCAGTATGCGGGCCGCGGGCCGCCTTGCTCCCGGTTCTCGACCGGCCGGGGGGCGGCGGCGTCGAAGTCCGCCCGTCTCATCGCGGCGGTCTCCTCCAGAGCGGACGAGTTTGCCGGCGCCACCGGCGGCGTGCTCCGCCACGGATCATGGCGTTCGTCCCGCGGGGCCGGTGGCGGGCCCGGTGGCGGGGGCTGGGCGTACGGGTCGGACGGTGGCGGTGGCGGGTTCAGCGGATCGCCCCCGCCAGGCCCGGGTCTCCCCCGGCGGGGGCGGCGGGTACGCTTGACCGAACACTCCGCCCGGATTCGGGGGGGACTGGTCGAGTAGCGGATCGAAGGTGCGGGTCTCGATCGGCAGCATCCTGCCGTTGTCGTTGGCACTCTCCGTGCCTCGACGGTTCATGGCCGCGGACCCGGGAGTGCCCCGATCGGTCCAGCCCGCCGAGCCGGCCGGGTGGGAACCTGTTGCCTCGGAACCCGTGGCCGACATCGGATCAACGCGGCGCATCGACGGCCAGGTGTCGGAGACGGCGGGGGACGCCGTCGGGGCGGCGGTGCCCGGCCGGAAGGCGGATGCCGCCGGCTCGGGGCGGTAGGGGCCGTCGACCGTCCAACCGGTGGCACCGGCGGAGCGCGGCTGCGCCGGACCGGTCTGCCAGTGACCCGGGTCGGCTCGGTCGGGAGACGACCGGCCGGTGTCCGTCACTGCCGGCAGTCGGCTCGCCGAACGGGACGGCTGCTCGGTGGTCGGCGGCGGGGACCCGACGCGCCCGCCACGCTCCTGCGGCCCGGGATTCGCGGGGTCCCGATCTCCGACATCGCCGACCCGGATGGCGCCGATCTCCCGAGGATCATCGTTCATGATTGTTCTCCGGGCAGCACACCACCTGGTTGATCCCCGGGGCGGGCATTCCCTCCGTCGTGTTCAAGGGCCTCCCCTCCGTTCGGGCGACCCAAGCCATGAGGCCGGGGTGATCTGACGACCACGCCCAGGACGGTGGTCCGCGCCGGTAGCCCCGCTCGGAGCCGGGCGTCCGGCACGTGGACGTGACCCGCCGGACCGGCCCGACAGGTCTGACCAGAATGACATGTGGTTCCGTGGACCGCACGGCCCGGCCGGTGGAAACGGTGTGCCTCGTGTGGTGCCGGCGGCGGGGGCGTCTCCTCCCCGGGGTCCTGACAGCGAGGGTGATGAGGGAGGCGTCAACGGTAGGGGGACCAGCGGACGCCGGTGTCGCCGGAGCGCAGGCTGTCGATCCTGACCCGGAACTGGGCGGCCACCGTCGCGCTGCTCCCCAGGATCGGCACCACGCTCGTCACCAGCTTCAGTTCCCGGACCGCCCGCAGGACGGCGAACCCGTCCCAGGTGGTGACGTCGAAGTCGTAGCCCCGGGCCAGGTCGAGGTGGGCCTGAGGATCATGACCAAAGCGTAGCCGGCCGACCGCCACGGGAATCAGGTCCCATTCCGCCGGCCCCAGGCAGGTAGCGTCGAAGTCGCAGAGCAGCGCGCGGCCGTCCGCGGCCCGTACGAGGTTAGCCAGATGCGCGTCCCCATGTATGATGACCCGCGGCAGCGCGTAGCGGATGGTGGGCAGAGCCGCCGCGACCCGGCTGGTCATCTTCTCCAGGAAACGGCGGTCGGGCTCGGGGAGCGCCTCGGCGTCGGATAATCGCCGGCGGACGTCGTCGAGGGGATCCCAGCGTGGCAGCGGCGGTTCCGGCGGCGCCAGAGTGTGCAGACCGCGCAGCGCGCCGGCCAGCTCCGTGGTGTCCGGTGCCGGGCCGCCGGGCGGGGTGCCAGGTGGCGTCGCGTCGGCCCAGACCGTCGCGAGGAAGCCGGCCGCCGTGACCGGGGCCGGCACGCCGGGGAGCAGCCGGGACGGCCGGGACGTGGTTCTCCGCCAGCCAGCGGGCCACCCGGACCACCTTGCTCACCCGATGCGCCATCGCGGCCGATCCGATGATCCGGACAACCGCGCCGGCCCGTGGCAGCCGGTACACCGCGTTCACGGTTCTCTTGATCAGCACGGCGCCCGAGTCGTCCAGGCCGGCCTCAGCGCAGATCGCGCCGAGGGCGCGGCGAGTCCGCTCCGCGGTGAACCGCGCGCCCTCCGGCGAGCCCGCCGGAGGGCGCCCGCCGTCGGCCATTCCACCCTCGTACGGTCCTCGTACGGTGGCCGGCGTCAGACCGACGGGCTCGGCACGGGAACCGCGCGCCCGCCGGGCCGCTGCCGCGCCGCGGAGCGCTGCCACTCCCGGATGAGTACCGCGAGGTCCCGCACCTGGTGCACCTCGCTGTGCGGCCGGGTGGCCGCGAGCAGCTGATCCGCGCGTCCCGAGACGGAGGCCACGGTTCGCCCCCAGGAGATCTGGATCGCCTCGGTGGCCAGCGCGCAGACCTGGTCGAGTTCCAGGCGGCCCTGCCGGGCCAGCGCCAGGGCGAGATTGAGGCGGATCACCGACCGGAATCCCGGGGCGTTCATCCCGTCCAGCTTCGGCATGGCGAGATCCGCGTGCTCCTGGGCGGCCTGCGGGCGGCCGAGCAGACACAGGGCCGTCGTGGCGTTGTAGGGCACCTCGACCGGATTGAACTGGTCGAAACTCGGACCGGGACGGCCCCACCGGTCTGCCGGGATGGCGTCCGCCAGGTCGTACGCCCGGTCCAGGGCCTGGGCCGCGCCCCGCACGTCACCGAGGGCGGCGAGGGCACGCGCCTCCTGGCAGACAAGTCGGGCCCGCACGGCACCGCCACTGACGTGGGTCAGCCCGTCCCGGGCAAGGCGGAGCGCCTCGTCGGGCCGGCCGGCGTAGAACTCGTTGACGGCCGCGACTTCCCGGGCCGAGCCGCGAAGCGCACCCTCACCCACCGAGCGCCCCGCCTGGAAGCCGAGCGACGTCAGCGACCGCGCGGTCTCGATGTCACCGAGTTTGAAGGCCGCATCCGCACCCAGCACGGCGACCCGCCCCCGCAGCACGTCGCGCCGGTGGGCGTCGCCGGCGGGGATGGACCGCCGGCTGAGCCGCTCCAAGCCGCGGCGCAACCGCTCGGTCTGGGCCAGGATGTGCGCGGGTGGGGTCGCCTCGTGCGCGTCGAGGAGGTCGTCGAGCAGATCGTCGGCGCGTTCCAGAGCGAGCTGGACCGGACTGGCCGCGAGGACGTCCGAGACCTCCATGATCTGTCCCTCGGCGAGGATCGCGGTCATGACCGCCGCTCCCGCATAGCGATGGAACTGTCTGCGGTCCGAGGCGCCGGGGGCCGGGGCGCCAAGGCGCGTGGTGTGGGGGGCCGACGACGGTGTCGGCTGCGCCGGGATCGCTCCGCTCACAGCGCCGAAGGGTGCTTCGCTCACAGTGCCGAAGGATGGCGTGCCCGCAGGTACTGGTGACACATCGGTGGGGCTCGTTGCGGACTTCGTCATCGAAGGCTGGGGCGGCGGCGCCGGCTCGTAGTCCTCGGGGTGGTCGTCCGGAGGGGTGCGCGCCGGCGGGATGATGATCGACTCGGTGGTCGCCCACCAGGGTGGGAGAGGGGCCGACCGGCTCGTCGGGACCCAGGCCTCGGGGTCGGGCCCGCGCGTCGGTGAAGATCCGCTCGACTGCGGCATGCCGCGCGTCCTTCCTTCAGATAACACCACGGTCGTGACCGTGGCGACAAGGTAGTGGGGGGTAGAGCCCGCTGTGAGAAGCGACCGACCGGAGGCGCACAGTGAGACCACACGCCCGCATCGGTGCCGCGACCGCCATCCTCCCTGACGGCGGTCCGGCCGGATCCAGCGATCAACGGCCGAAGTCTCCCGGCGGTCGTGCGACGGCCTCGCTGCCGCCGGCCGGTCGCTCCGGTCACTCTGGTCGGTCCGACCGGATCTGGCCCGTGTCTCGCTTTGTCAATAGTAGGAGGGAGGCTGCGCCGAAGGGTGATGGTTGTTGGTGCGCAAAGTTCCTGTCATCGTGGCTCTGCGTGGTGTTACCCGGAGGTTTCCTCTGCCGATCATGTTCGGCGGGCGAGCCGGCGGCGGTGCGATGCGGCGGTGGAGTTCGCCGGTCGGCGGTGGCGGGACGAGGAAGGGGGGCGCTGGCAGGACCGACAGGATCGCGCGGCGCAGGCTTGCGGATCATCGCCCCGGCCCGGGAGGGTCCCGGGCGACGAGCCGAGGGAGGCCGGGATGCGGCCCGCCGTCGGTCCGCTCCAGAACGGGAACGAGGCGGCAACAGCTTTGAAATCATGACATCTCGTCATGATTACCGAAAAGGTGAAGTTGGGGGCCCGATGTTGGTCCGATCGGTGCCGGCGTCCATCCCTGCGTTCGGGTCGTCCATCCCTGCGTTCGGGTCGGTAGCCTCGGCATTGTGATCGATGGCTCCCCGACGTGCTTTCCGGCCGGCAGGTCGCGCAGCTGGTGTCGACCAGGCCGGCCGTGGTCGGCGCGCCGTGCCTGATGACCGCGTGGCGCGGCGTCCCGCCGATCCACTAGTCGGGCCGCGGGCAAACCTGCCATCCGCCGACGCGTCCCTGGCCCGTGAGCTCGATGACCAGGCGCACCGGGCCTGGCCGCCGTTGCGCCAGGTCGAACGGGCCGGG
>NZ_CDWRCM010000014.1:14362-16795 GCF_977927585.1 Frankia sp. CcWB2
GCGAGTCCGCCGGATCGTCCCGGCGAGGCAACTCGGTCTGGGCTCGCGGTGACGTGCCCGACCTCGCCGCGGCGCTCGCCACGGTGCGGGATTTCTACACCGCCGCCGGTCTGCCGCCGACCTTCCAGCTGGCGCCCTTCTCCCGGCCGACCGGGCTCGGCGCGGTCCTTGACGCCGCCGGGTACGACGACACCGGTCCCACCGACGTCTGCACGGCGCCCCTCGCCGACCTTGTGCGTGGTGCCGACCTGGCACCGGCGGCTGCCGGCTCGGTGGGGGTGACCGTCACCACCACGCCGACGGATGAGTGGCTGGAGGTCGCTGGCCAGGTGCTGACGACATTCAACGTGCAGCGGCCCGGCACGCTCGCGGTGCTCTCGGCGCTGCGGCTGCCCACCATCTACATCACCCTGACCGTGGACGGCGTACCGGCGGCGGTCGGACGCGGCATCGCGGACGATCGTTGGCTGGGTGTCTACAGCATGGCGACCCTGCCTGTGGCCCGTGGCCGGGGCGCGGCCCGCCGGGTCATCGCGGCACTCGCCGAGTGGGCGGCGGGCAGAGGCGCCACTCATGCTTATCTGCAGGTCGAAGAGATCAGCGCCGCGGCGCGGGGCCTGTACGCCGATCTTGGTTTCCGGCCGGTCTACCGCTACGCCTACCGCCGTGCGCCGCTGGGCGCGACGTCCGGTGGAGGTCTCCCATGAGCGGGACCGTCGAGGAACTCCTCGTGCCGGGCGGCCTGACCAGGGTGATGGGCGTCATCAACGTCACGCCGGACTCGTTCTCGGACGGCGGTACCTACCTCGATCCGCTGGAGGCGGTCCGGGCCGGGCTGCGGATGGTCGACGACGGGGCGGATCTCGTCGACGTCGGTGGCGAGTCGACCCGACCGGGCGCGTCCCGGGTCATCGCCGCCGAGGAGATGCGTCGCGTGCTCCCGGTGGTGGCCGAGCTCACCGCCGCGGGCGTCCGGGTCAGCATCGACACCAGCCGTGCCTCCGTGGCCGCCGCCGCGGTCGACGCCGGGGCAGTGCTCGTCAACGACGTGTCCGGCGGCGCCGATCCCGATCTGCTCGGTCTCGTCGCCGACCGCGGCGTGCACTATGTGCTGATGCATGCGCGGGGGACCAGTGCGGACATGGCGTCCCGGGCGGTGTACCGCGACGTGGTCGCGGAGGTGGTCTCGGAACTCGTGGACCGGCTCGAGGCCGTGCTGGCCGCCGGGATCGCCGAGGATCGGGTCATCCTTGACCCCGGCCTCGGCTTCGCCAAGACCGCCCGGCACAACTGGACGCTTCTGCGCCACATCGACGCCTTCTTCGCGCTCGGCTGGCCGCTGCTGGTCGGCACGTCCCGCAAGTCGTTTCTCGGCTCGGTACTGGCGGGCGCGAACGGCTCGGCCCGGCCGGTCGCAGACCGGGACGACGCCACCCAGGCGACCACCGCGTTGCTGGCCGCGGCCGGGGTGTGGGGCGTGCGGGTGCATGCCGTCCGGCCGGCCGCCGACGCCGTGCGGGTCGTGCGCGCCTGGCGGGACGATGGTGACCGGCCCGGGGACGGACCCGAGGTCGATCCCGGCTGGGCCGTGGACGCCGGCCGGGTGGAAGACCGGGAGGTTCCGTGGGTTCCGCGGTGACGGGTTCCGCGGCGGAGGTCGCCTCCCGACCGAGGGCCACGTCGCTCGACCGGATCACCCTGTCGGGGCTGCGGGCTCGCGGCCACCACGGGGTTCTGGCGGCGGAACGGGATCTTGGCCAGGAGTTCGTCGTCGACGCCACGCTGTGGCTCGACCTCTCCTCGGCAGCGTCCCACGACGACGTGACCCGCACCGTGCACTACGGCGAGCTTGCCGAGACCCTTGCCGGGATCGTCACCGGAGAACCCGTGAATCTGATTGAGACCCTCGCCGATCGACTCGTCCGCGCCTGTCTGCGGGACGGTCGGGTGATGCGGGCCGAGGTGACTGTCCACAAGCCCGCGGCCCCGATCGCGGTTCCGTTCGCCGACGTCGCGGTGACGATCGTCCGGAACCGGGTCGACGGCGTCGAGTCGGTGACCGCGCCGGACGCGGCCGCGGGGGTCGCCACCGATGGCGGGTGATCGGATGACCCGGCCGGACCATGCGGTGCTGTCGCTCGGGTCCAACCTCGGTGATCGTCTGGGCCGGCTGTCCGCCGCCGTCCACCGGCTCGACCGCGCGCTGGGGGTGCTCGCCGGCTCACCGGTGTACGAGACGGCACCCGTCGGTGGACCCGAGCAGGACGACTACCTGAACGCCGTCGTCCTGGTGCGTCCGGCGCCCCCGCGTGATCTGCTCGAGGTCGTCCGCGAGGTGGAGGAACGGGCCGCGCGGGTCCGGGCCGTCCGGTGGGGCCCGCGAACGCTCGACGTCGATGTCATCGCGGTCGGTGACCTGCGCAGTGACGACCC
>NZ_CDWRCM010000014.1:17296-22118 GCF_977927585.1 Frankia sp. CcWB2
TGAGATCCTCGTGCCGCATCCCCGAGCACATCTGCGGGCCTTCGTCTGCGTGCCCTGGCTGGACGTTGATCCCGAGGCGACGCTGCCTGGGCACGGGCGGGTCGCCGATCTGGTCGCCCGGATGGCCGTGGGGAACCACCCGGCCGGTCTGCGCCGGACCCCGTGGTCGCTGTCGGATCTCGTGGTCGAGGCGGATCTCGTCGTCGAGGCGGATCCCAGGGCCGGTGCCGTCACCGATCCCGCCGTCGGCGGCAGTGATGCCGGAGAGGCGGCCAGGTGAGACCGACCCGGGCGCGTGATCTCATCGCGGTCGCGGTGGCGTTCGGGGCACTCGGGTACCTGCTCCTGTGGTGGGCGTACCGATCGATTCCCACGCTGCCGCGAACGGCGTCGGTGTCGGTTCTCATGATCGGCGCCCTCGAGCTCCAGGTCGCGTCCCTGACCCGCCACCGGCTGGAGGGACGGCCGGGAACGCGCCCGATCCTCCCGCTCACGGTCGCCCGGCTCGCCGCGTTGGCCAAGGCGAGCTCCGTCGTCGGAGCGGCGCTCGCCGGCCTCTGGGCGGGTGTGTTCGGCTACACCATGCCCCGCACGGGGGAGTTCCCGACCGCGGGGGGCGACGCGCTCACCGCGGGTCTCGGGTTGGCCGCGGCGATGGTGCTGCTGACCGGCGGCCTCATCCTCGAACAGGTGTGCCGGGTCAAGAAGCGTTAGCCCGGCCCGCCCTGGTTCTGGGCGGAATGTTCCGATGGAACACCGAAAAGTGGTGCGACCACCGATGGGCTGACTGTGCCGATTCGTGTTGGCAGGGCTACTCTGGGATAGATTGCGATATATGACCGTGGTCGGTGTCGGGATTGTCCTGGACCACCTTCGTAGGGTGGTGATTGTCGGCGTTGTTCATGTCGTCGGTGGATGGTGCGGTGACGTGGCGCCTGGGCGCCGGGGGCGGGAAGGGGCGGGTGGTGGTCGCTGAGGGCAGGAACTCGCACGGTGACACACGCGCGCAGCCGCGACTGAATCACAGTCGGGCGGATCATGATCGGGTAGATCATGGTCGGGTAGATCATGGTCGGGTGGGCGGTGGCGCCGATCCCGGCCCACCCGCCGATCCGGTTCACGACCCGGCGCGGAACTTCTCGGACCCCGTGCGTGACCTCCCCGACAACGCGGCTCGGACCGAGCGGATCCGGTCGGGTCCGGCAGCTGAGGGAACCGCCGCGCCCCGGCGCCGCCAGCCGTCCGAGGGTCGGATCGTCGCGTTCAGCACGCTGGCGACGAGATCCGCCAGGAGGCCCGGGCCGGCGGAACGGCCCGACCACCGCGGCGGTTGGCACGATCCACGCGGCGGTTGGCATGACCCGCGCGGTGCGGGTGTCTCCCCGCCGGGTGGGGCCGATGACCTCCGGCACCGACCCGCGTATTCCTCGTCTCCCCCGGACCCGCGCGCGCCGTCCGGGCTGGACCGGGGATCTCCTCCGGACCCGGACGGCTTCTCCCGGGGAGGCGGTCGGCCGGGTTCCGGGCTACTGGACGAGGTCAGCTTCACCGGGTACCAGCACGCGATCAGGGACGACGACCCACGGACCGCCGGGGAACCCTGGCGCCCCTCGAACCGGATGTCACCGGGCGGTGCCTCCGGCCGGCCACGAGCGGACCCGCTGGGACAGGGCCGGCGGGGGAGCCCTGAAGCCGACGGGCCGGATGTCGGTGACGCCGCCGCCGGTGACGCCGCCGCCGGTGACGCCGCCGCCGGTGACGCCGCCGCCGTCCCGGAGCCGGCCCGCCCGCACGGCCGCGTGGCCGGTAGCCGAGCCCGTACCCGAGTCCCGGCCGGGGAGGGGGCCGCCAGCACCGTAACCCGGTACTCAGCGCGATTCAGGCGGCGGTGCTCGCGGCGGTCCTCGTCGTCGGCGTCTCGCTCGGCCGGACACTGGCCCTGCCTGGTGACGCCGGGACGATGTCCCGGGTCGCGGACTGGGGACGGGTGAACCATCTGTCCTTCCTCGTGGACCAGTTCGACCGGCGTCGTTAGGGCCTGGCGTCTTAGGGCCTGGCGTCGTCAGGGCATGCTGCCTGGATCCGCGGCCGTCGGAGCGGCCCGGCGGGGGCATGCCCGGCGGGCGCCGTCGGCGGAGATGGGGCTTCGCGGCTCAGGCCCGCAAAAAGTTCGCAAAGATGGCGTACAACGTAGAGGTTTGCCGACCAGAGAGCGATTGTTGTCATCGTTGCCGTACTTGTCGCTTTATGGCCTCCATTGAGTATGATCGAATCAATGTCCGGGTAACCTGCGGATCCTCGGCCACGCGGACCATCCGGGCCGGCGGAGCAGGAGAAGCGGTCCCGGCGAAATTGGTTGCGCCCAGTTTGCCGAATCTTCTTGCATCCGATGGCCCCGGGCGTGTGAAATCGGTATCGGTAGGTCTGTCGCATTCCGTCGACCTCGCCGCGAAGAGGCCCGTCTCGGGCATCCTGGTCGCCGACGTTCGGCCGAGCGCGCGTCCTGGCCTGCCAAAGCATCCAGGGAGGCCACGTGCGTCCAAGACCCGCACCTTCTCCTGCGGCACCCCTGACCGTGAACAGTGGCGGCCAGGGGCGGGTGAGTCAGGACCGGGCCGGGCAGGGTCATGTCGGCAACGGCCGGGCCGGGCAGCTCCCGGACGCCTCCGATGGACCCGGCCGGCTGCCCACCGAGGCCGAGGCTGCCGCGATCACGGCGGCGGTCTTCGACAGCCCGCTGGTGTCCAGGGTGTCGCCGGATGGTCTGCGCATCACCGGCATCCGCACCTCGACCGGCGCACCCGACTGGGCGTTCGCGGTGTTGTCCCCGCCGGGCGGTACCGATCCGGCGATCGCGGTGCTGCGGTGGGACACCAGCTGCGGATGGGTGCTCGACCAGGTGGGGACGGCTCGGGTCGGGATCGGCGGTGGAGCGGCCGGACGGCACGACGACCTGCCGTGCGGGGCCATCACCCGTCGCCGCGGTGCCGGTGTCCGCCGCGGTTGCGAATCCGGCATCCGCCCAGGTGACGCGGCACGGCCCGGCTGAGCGACGGCGCCCTGCCGGCCTGGCGCCGCGCCAGCTACCGTCGTGAGGGTGTCGATGCCGGCCACCGAGGCCTCAGGACAGCCCGGGACCCTCGTGGACTGGTTGCGTGCGCTTCCGGATCAGGCGTTGACCCGGCTCTTCCTCCTACGGCCGGACCTGGCGATGCCGCCCCCACCGGACTTCGAGGTGCTTGCGGCCCGCCTGGAGATCCGGGTCAGCGTGGCCCGCGCGTTGGAACGTCTCGACACGGGCGCCTGCGAGCTCCTGGAGGCGTTGACGATCCTTCCCCGGCCGGTGTCCCTGGCGGAGCTGACAAGGTTCTGCGGGCATCCGGAGGTGTCCGAGCCGGTGGGCCGGCTTCGTGACCTCGGGCTCATCTGGGGCGACGACGACGAGCTGCGGGTTACCGGGATGGTCGTCGACCTCCTCGGCGTGCGCCCGCTGGGGCTCGGCCGTCCCGTGCGAGCCTGCCTGACGACGTACCGGCAGTCCCAGCTCGCCCGGCTCCTGACCGCGGCCGGCCTGCCGGTGCCCCGGGGCGCGGCCGACGAGACGGCGACCGGGTTCGCCGTCCGGGAAGCGATGATCGAGGCGTTGAGCGGCGCCTTCGCGGACGCGGATCGGGTCCGGGAGTGGATCGACGCCTGCTCCTCCCGGGCGCGGCAGCTGCTGGACCGGCTGGCCGCGGGTCCGGCACTCGGCGCCACTACGGAGGCGGGCCGGTTGCTGGGGTTGCCCGCGGCCCGGACCCCGGTGGAGGAGCTGCTCGCCCGCGGCCTGCTCGTCGGATTGGACGAGGAGACCGTCGAGCTGCCGCGCGAGGTTGGGCTGGTCGTGCGCGGCGAGCATCCGGCCGGGGTCCTGCACCCGCACCTGCCCGCCGTCGAGGGAGAGGTCGTCGGGGTGGCGGCGGCCGACGCCGCGGCGGCCCTGGCGGCGGACACCCTCGTCCGGTGGGTCACCACCCTGCTGGACGCCTGGGGCGCGAGCCCGGTCACCCCGCTGCGCACCGGCGGGTTGAGCGTGCGAGACCTGCGGGCCGCCGCGAAACTGCTCGACGTCGACGAGCGGGCCGCGGCCTTCGTGGTGGAGCTGGCCGCGGCGGCCGGCCTGGTCGACACGACCGCGGGGGTCGACGTCCAGTACGTGCCGACCACGGCCTACGACCGCTGGGGCACCGACCTGGTAGCTGCCCGGTGGGCCGTACTGGTCGAGGGCTGGCTGCGCTCGTCGACCGCCGCCTGGCTGGTTGGCGAGCGGGACGAGCGGGGCCGGCAGATCGCTCCCCTGTCGCTGGACGTGCGGCGACTGGCCGCGCAGGACCTGCGTGCCCAGGTCCTGCGGGCGCTGGCCACGGCGCCCGCAGGGGTGGTGCCGACCGCGGAGTCGTTGCGTGCCCTGTTGACCTGGCGAGCGCCGCGGCGCGGCGGAACGCT
Organism: Frankia sp. CcWB2; assembly: GCF_977927585.1. Lineage (NCBI taxonomy): Bacteria > Bacillati > Actinomycetota > Actinomycetes > Frankiales > Frankiaceae > Frankia > Frankia sp. CcWB2. The sequence goes on from NZ_CDWRCM010000014.1 coordinate 21,782, forward strand.
GCTCGCCGGGACGATCGACGGAACGATTGTCGAGGCCGAGCTGCTTGGGCTGACCGGCCGGGGCGCGCCGAGCACGGTCGGTCGGTTACTCGCCGCCCAGCTCGACGCGGAGAACGCCGATCCGGCGCGGAACGCGGGCGTGCCGAGCCGATCGGCGGCTGGTGATCCCGCGCTGTGCGCCAGGCTCGCCGACGCGCTCGCGCCACTGCTGCCCGAGCCGGTCGAGGAGCTGCTGCTGCAGGGGGATCTCACCGCGGTTGCCCCGGGCCCGCTGGTACCCCGGGTGGCTGCGGAGCTGGCGCGGATGGCGGACGTCGAGTCCGCGGGCGCGGCCACC
>NZ_CDWRCM010000014.1:22338-28943 GCF_977927585.1 Frankia sp. CcWB2
GTCTACCGGTTCTCCGAGGCCTCGCTGCGTCGCGGCCTGGACTCGGGCCTGGTGGCGGAGGACATCCACGCGATGCTCGCCCGCCTCGGTCGAGGCGGGGCGCCGCAGGCCCTCACCTATCTGATCGACGACACCGCCCGGCGGCACGGCCGGTTGCGGGCTGGTCCTGCCGCGAGCTACCTGCGCTGCGAGGACACGGCGCTGCTCGCCGAAGTGGTCGCCAACCGGCGTACCCAGGCGTTGGGGCTGCGCCGGATCGCGCCGACGATCGTCATCTCCCCACTGCCGACCGCGGAGGTGCTCGTCGGCCTGCGCACCGCCGGGTTCGCACCGGTCGCGGAGGCCCCGGACGGGCGGGTGGTGCTGCGCCGGCCCGCCGCTTATCGGACGCCGGCGCGCCCCCGCGTGGCGTCGGTCGACGTGGCCGGCACCCGGATCAACCAGCTGCGCGACGTGGTCCGGCTGGTCCGCCGAGGCGACGACAGCGCACGGGCGGTCCGGGCAGCCGGTGAGGTTCCCGGCATCGAGGTCGGGCTCACCCGGTCCGCGCCGTTGATCCTGGTGCTGCTGCAGGGAGCCGTCCGGGACCGGCGCCGGGTGCTGCTGGGCTACGTCGACCAGCAGGGTGCGCCGAGCGACCGGATCGTGCGGCCCACCGCTGTCGAGAGCGGCTGGCTCACCGCGTGGGACGAACTCAGCGCCGGCCCGCGTCGTTTTGTCCTGCACCGGGTGACCGGCGTCGCCGACATCGACGACGCGTTCGGCGGGCCGCCGGTGGCGGCGGACTGGTCGGCCGCCGCGGAGGATCTCGCCGATCCGCCATGAGCCGGGCGGGCCGGTGCCGGTGTGCCCGCCTGCCTGCGGGACCCGCGGTGGTTTCAGTCGGGCTTCGGCCCCTCTGGTTACCGTGTCGGTGGTCGGCTGTACCGTCGAAGGGCGCCGGTGAACGAGCAGCGCGCCGCCGGTGTGATCGTGCCGGTGCGACGCCGGTGGCTCGCACCGCACCGATTGGTGCAGGGCGGCTCGTGTTGGTGGTTCACTAATGGGTCGATACCCACGGTGGAACCTACGGCGGACGGAAAGGGCGGTGGCGGGTGACGGATGGCCCGTTGATCGTCCAGTCGGACAAGACGTTGCTGCTTGAGGTCGAGCATCCGAGTGCTGCCGAGGCGCGGTCGGCCATCGCTCCGTTCGCCGAGCTCGAACGGTCTCCGGAGCATGTGCACACCTATCGGGTGACGCCGCTGGCGCTGTGGAACGCCCGTGCCGCCGGCCATGACGCCGAGCAGGTTGTCGATGCGCTGGTTCGCTTCTCCCGTTACGCCGTGCCGCACGCCCTGCTTGTCGACATCGCCGACACGATGGATCGCTACGGTCGGCTGCGCCTGGAGAACGACCCGGCCCACGGGCTGGTGTTGCGTGCTCTCGACCGGGTGGTGCTCGTCGAGGTGGCCCGGGCCAAGAAGGTCGTGCCGATGCTCGGCTCCCGCATCGACGACGACACAATCGCCGTGCACCCCTCCGAGCGCGGCCGGCTCAAGCAGGCGCTGCTCAAACTCGGGTGGCCGGCGGAGGATCTCGCCGGTTACGTCGACGGCGAGGCGCACCGGATCGAACTGCGCCAGGACGGCTGGGAGCTGCGCGACTACCAGAAGGGTGCGGTAGCCGGGTTCTGGGAGGGCGGGTCGGGGGTCGTCGTGCTGCCCGCGGGTGCCGGGAAGACCATCGTCGGCGCCGCGGCCATGGCCCAGGCCGGGGCGACCACGCTGATCCTGGTCACGAACACGGTGGCCGGCCGGCAGTGGCGGCACGAGCTGCTGCGCCGCACCTCGCTGACCGAGGAGGAGATCGGCGAGTACTCCGGGGAGCGCAAGGAGATCCGGCCGGTCACCATCGCCACCTACCAGGTGATGACGGCCCGGCGTAAGGGCGAATACCTGCACCTGGAGTTGTTCGGGGCCCGGGACTGGGGTCTGATCGTCTACGACGAGGTGCACCTGCTCCCGGCGCCGGTCTTCCGGATGACCGCCGACATCCAGTCCCGTCGTCGGCTCGGCCTGACCGCGACCCTCGTCCGGGAGGACGGCCGGGAGGGCGACGTCTTCTCGTTGATCGGGCCGAAGCGGTATGACGCCCCGTGGCGGGAGATCGAGGCACAGGGCTGGATCGCGCCGGCGCAGTGCACCGAGGTGCGCGTCACGCTCACCGAGGACGAGCGGATGGCCTACGCCGTCGCCGAGCCGGAGGAGCGGTACCGGATGTGTGCCACCGCCCGCAGCAAGCGGGCGGTGGTGGAACGTCTCGTCCGCCGGCACTCCGATGACCGGGTGCTGGTGATCGGCGCATATCTCGACCAGCTCGACGAGCTCGGGGAGCTGTTGGACGCCCCGGTCATCCAGGGTTCCACCCGTAACCGGGAGCGGGAGCGGCTATTCGAGGCGTTCCGGACCGGGGAGATCACCACACTGGTCGTTTCCAAGGTCGCGAATGTCTCCATCGACCTGCCGGAGGCCGGGGTGGCCGTGCAGGTCTCGGGCACGTTCGGTTCCCGCCAGGAGGAGGCCCAGCGACTCGGTCGGGTGCTGCGGCCCAAGGCCGACGGCCGCACGGCGCACTTCTACACGGTGGTGGCCCGCGACACCCTCGACCAGGAGTACGCGGCACACCGCCAGCGATTCCTCGCCGAGCAGGGCTACGCCTACACCATCGTCGACGCCGACGACGTCCTGGGGTAGTGGTCGGGGTCGCGCCATCACTCCGAGCCGGGCGGGTCGATCAGCTCGGCCGGCTGGATCGCCACCGGAAAGGGCTGAGTGGCGGTGAAGGTCTCCTTCCCGCTGACCGTGCGGGTGGCGAGGTACGCATCGGCGACCAGGTCGTACGCCTCGATGGTGGCGGTGTCCGGGTCGATCAGCCAGCAGGACGGCACGCCGCGTTGCCGGTAGAGATCGAGTTTGAGGGTGCGGTTGTAGCGCCGGGTGCTGGCGTCGGCCACTTCGATGACGAGGGACGGGGTGCCCCGGAGCCGACGGCCGGTGTCACCGCTCGCCGCTACCACGACATCCGGCACGAGCAGACTGCGGGGGGACAGCTCCACCCCGATCCCGGCCGGCAGGATCTGAGCTCCGGAGGAGGCCGTGCCCGCCAGGATCCGGACCAGGCGCGCCGTGACGCGGGCCCGCAGCGGTGTCGGCCATGGTCGCAGGACGCACAAGCCGTCCAGGAGTTCGAACCGAGCGTCATCATGCCCGCCCGTGTCGAGATCTTCCACGGTGACCGGGGGAGTGGGAACGGTCATCGAGGGGCGATGGGAGCGCGGCTGTGCGGGGGCCTGAACCACGAGGGCTATCGTGCCTGTCGCCGTGGCCGCTGTCTAAAGCTGGCATGCGTTAATTGTCCGTGTCGCGGTAAAAGGTCGAAGTCTAACGAAGGTGACCTTCGGATTGTTCAAAAGGAGTGACATAAAGCTCTTGTCTCTTGGATTACCCGATGGTAATTTGATCGCCGTCGATGGCGGCCGAGAAGAGCGTTCTTGGAAAGGTCGCCTTTGGGAGTGCCTTCCGGCGTTCGCTCCGTCCCGAGCGGCGCCCGCTCCCACGCCGGAGAGCTCGCCCTCGCGGAACCTCCCGTCCGCGGGGGCGAGCCTTGCCCCGCACGGCGCCTTCGGCGCAGTGCGGGGACCCCTGGCATCAGGGTGAAGACGGGGTTTCCGTCAGCTCGCCTTCGGCGAGCTTCCTGGGGTAGCCGTCGGAGCCTCGGCTGTGATGCACGGGCGAACGCACGAGGGCGGCCCCGGGAGAACCGGAGCCGCCCTCGGCCAGACGGTGGTGCAGGGTACAGCAGGTGACGAATTGGACTAGAAGTCCATGTCGCCGCCGCCGCCCGGGACTGCCGGGGCCGGGTTCTTCTCCGGCTTGTCAGCGATGACGGCCTCGGTGGTGAGGAACAGGCCGGCGATCGACGCGGCGTTCTGCAGGGCGGAGCGGGTGACCTTGGCCGGGTCGATGATGCCGGTGCCGATCAGGTCGACGTACTCGCCGGTGGCCGCGTTCAGGCCGTGGCCGGTCGGCAGGTTGCGGACCTTCTCGACCACGACGCCGCCCTCGAGACCGCTGTTGAAGGCGATCTGCTTGATGGGCGCCTCGAGCGCGAGCCGGACGATGTTGGCACCGGTCGCCTCGTCGCCGGACAGGTCCAGCTTCTCGAAGGCGGTGATCGACGCCTGGAGCAGCGCGACGCCACCACCGGCGACGATGCCCTCCTCGACGGCGGCCTTCGCGTTGGACACCGCGTCCTCGATGCGGTGCTTCTTCTCCTTGAGCTCGACCTCGGTGGCCGCGCCGACCTTGATGACGGCGACGCCGCCAGCCAGCTTCGCGAGCCGCTCCTGGAGCTTCTCGCGGTCGTAGTCCGAGTCCGACTTCTCGATCTCGTTGCGGATCTGGCTGACCCGACCGGCGATCTGGCCGGGGTCGCCGGCACCCTCGACGACGGTCGTCTCGTCCTTGGTGACAACGATCTTCCGGGCACGGCCGAGCAGGTCGAGCGAGGTGCTCTCGAGCTTGAGGCCGACGTCCTCGGAGATGACCTGACCACCGGTCAGGATGGCGATGTCGCCCAGGATCGCCTTGCGGCGGTCACCGAAGCCGGGGGCCTTCACCGCGACGCTCTTGAAGGTGCCGCGGATCTTGTTGACGACCAGGGTGGCCAGCGCCTCGCCCTCGACATCCTCAGCGATGATCGCCAGCGGCTTGCCGGTCTGCATGACCTTCTCCAGCAGCGGGAGCAGGTCCTTGACCGCGGAGATCTTGCTGTTGACGATCAGGATGTACGGGTCGTCCAGGACGGCTTCCTGACGGTCCGCGTCCGTGACGAAGTACGGCGAGATGTAGCCCTTGTCGAAGCGCATACCCTCGGTGAGCTCGAGCTCGAGGCCGAAGGTGTTGCTCTCCTCGACGGTGACGACGCCTTCCTTGCCGACCTTGTCCAGCGCCTCGGCGATGAGGCCGCCGATGGCCGAGTCACCCGCGGAGATGGACGCCGTGGAGGCGATCTGCTCCTTGGTCTCGACCTCCTTGGCCTGCTTGGACAGCTCCTCGGAGACGCGCTCGACCGCGACCTCGATGCCCTTCTTCAGCCCGAGGGGGTTGGCGCCGGCGGCCACGTTGCGCAGACCCTCGCGCACCAGGGCCTGGGCCAGGATGGTGGCGGTGGTGGTGCCGTCACCCGCGACGTCGTTGGTCTTCTTCGCGACTTCCTTGACGAGTTCCGCGCCGATCTTCTCGTACGGGTCCTCGAGCTCGATCTCCTTGGCGATGCTCACACCGTCGTTGGTGATCGTGGGTACGCCCCACTTCTTCTCCAGCACGACGTTGCGGCCCTTCGGCCCGAGCGTGACCTTGACCGCATCGGCCAGCTGGTTCATGCCGCGCTCCAGGCCGCGCCGAGCCTCCTCGTCGAAGGCAATGATCTTCGGCATGGTTTCTGGGTCCTCCCAGTGGGATGGCAGGTTCGATGGCCTGGCCCTAACGACGCCCGCGACGGACGGCTCCCGCCTGCTCCGGACCCGGGTGATGCACCTCGGACACAGCGCGGATCGGGCAGCCTCGCCGTTTCAGCCTTGGCACTCCCTAGACGAGAGTGCCAGCTCTTGTTTAGCACTCGGCACGAGTGAGTGCAAGCTGACCCATGGTTCCGCGTGCCCGGCTCCGATCCCCCCGCGGCGCCTCGCCGTCGTCCGTGGCCCTTCCGTTGGTCCGGCGTGGTCCACGAAGTTCGTCGAATGCGCTGTGCCGGGCTGTGCTGCGCCCGAGTCAGTCGTCGCCGAGGCCGGCGGCCTCGAAGGCGCGCAGCGACGGCTTGATCGTCGCGGTCGGTCCGCCCGTCTCGACGAGGGGGTCAAGCGTCTTCAGCCCGTCGCCGGTGTTGTAGAGGATGGTCTCGGCGGCCGGGTCGAGCAGCCCCTCGCGCAGCAGCCTGCGCAGAGTGGCCACGGTGACGCCACCGGCCGTCTCACCGAAGACGCCCTCGGTGCGGGCGAGCAGCCGGATCCCGTCGATGATCTCCTCGTCGGTCACGTCCGTGATCGCCCCGCCGGTCCGCCGAGCCACGTCGAGGGCGTAGGGGCCGTCGGCCGGGTTGCCGATCGACAGCGACTTGGCGATTGTGGTGGGCCGGACCGGGGCGACGGTCTCGACGCCGCGGGCGAACGCGGCGGCCACCGGGTTGCAGCCGGCCGCCTGCGCACCGAACACCCTGTACGGCGCCGGCTCGACCAGGCCGAGCCGGCCGAGCTCACCGAAGGCCTTGTCGATCTTTGTCAGCAGCGAGCCGGAGGCGATCGGCACGACGACCTGCTCGGGCAGCCGCCAGCCGAGCTGCTCGGCGACCTCGTAGCCGAGCGTCTTGGACCCCTCGGCGTAGAAGGGGCGGACGTTGACGTTGACGAACGCCCACTCGTACTCCCCGGCCAGTTCGCTGCACAACCGGTTCACGTCGTCGTAGTTGCCCTGGATGGCGACCAGCGTCCCGCCGTACACCCCGGTGGAGACCGTCTTGCCGGCCTCGAGGTCGTGCGGTACGAGCACCACCGAGCGCAGCCCGGC
>NZ_CDWRCM010000014.1:29287-30023 GCF_977927585.1 Frankia sp. CcWB2
AGCGGCGTCCAGCCGGCCCCGAGGGAGACCCGCCGTGCCGGGTCATGCCCGGCGGGCAGCAGCCCGACATAACGCCACAGGTTCGCCGGACCGCGTTCGATGGACTCTCGGGTCACTCGAGCCAGCAGGTCCGGGTCGTAGGCGATTTCCAGGGGAGCGAAGCATTCCACGCACACATGCGTAGGGGACAGCGGGTAGGTGGCGCCGCAGTGCCGACAGGACAGCGAGACCGCGGGGTTCGCGACGTCGAGGGCGGGACCGGTGGCACGCTCGGGCGCGAGTGTCATGAAGAAGCTCCTCATCTTTCCCGGGGCAGTCTGCCACCAGGACGGAATTAGCACCTGCCGCGCACGGGATGCGGGTGGTTGCCGGGGCTTCGCTGGGCCGTTCCCTCTGCCCCTCTGGATGAGCCAGATGAAGTTGTCTGTCCGTACTGTAGACCGTGCGCGGGTGGTCGTGCACCGGTGTTGCCTCTGGTTGTGGACATGATATGGGTCGGTCGGAGGTTTCTCGGTGTGGTCTCACCGGTGCGGGCGGGTCCTGCCCGCTCGTACCGGCCGCGCGCGCCCCCATGCCCGGAGATCGACCCGATCACGCCAGAGCCAGGGAGCCTGTAACAGTGAGTATCCGCGTCGTCTATACCGATCTTGACGGCACGATGGTCGGTCCCAAGGGTTGTTTCTTCCGGGCGGAGGGGGGAGCGATCACCCTGGAGCCGGCTCGTGCGCTCGCCGAG
>NZ_CDWRCM010000014.1:30308-35407 GCF_977927585.1 Frankia sp. CcWB2
TGGCGCCGGCGTTGCGCTGGTCCTGGTCAGCGGGCGTACCCGTCCGCAGCTTCTCGAGGCCGCGGCGATCTTCGGCGCGGACGGGTTCATCGGGGAGCTCGGCGCGATCGTCGGCTGGAACGAGGGGCGCGACAGCGAGATCCTGCGCGGCGCGATGCCGCCCGACTTCGACCAGGTACCGGAGTACCTGCTCGACCGGATGGTCGAGCGCTACCCCGGGCGGCTGGAGCTGCACACCCCCTGGCACTCCGGCCGGGAGGTCGACGTCATGCTTCGCGGGAAGATCGAGGTGTCGGAGGTCGACGGCTGGCTCGCCGAGACCGGGTTCCCCTGGTTGAGCATGCGCGACAACGGGCTGATCTCGCCGGTCCACATGCCTGATCTCGGAGTGAATCCGCATGTCTACCATCTGGTCCCGGACGGTGTGGGCAAGGGGGACGCGGTCGCCTACGACCTCAAGCGGCGCGGGGTGTCACCGGCCGAGGCGATCGCCATCGGCGATTCCGCCAGCGACCTGGCCATGGCTCCCCATGTCGGGCGGATGCACCTGGTCGCGAACGCGGTGCGGCACCCGGACATCGCCGCCCTGCTGGCGCGGTACGACAACGTCACGGTCGAGGCGGGCCCGGTCGGCGCCGGCTGGGCCAGCGCGGTGCGAGCGGCCGTCGCCGCCTGAACGCGGTCCGCCTGAACGCCGTCCGCGCGTCGACGTTCGGCACCGGCAGGGCAGACCGGACGGTCACCGGTCGGCGGCGAGGGCGTGCAGCTGGTCGGTGAACCAGAGCTGGGGCGGTAGCCGCCCGGCGACGGCGGCCAGCTCCTCGGCGCGCCGGCGCCGCTCGGGGGCGGGCATCGTCAGGGCGGTGTGCAGAGCCCGCGCGGTCGCCTGGATGTCGAACGGGTTGACGACCAGCGCCGCCGTGCCCATCTCCGCGCAGGCTCCGGCCTCCCGGGAGAGCACGAGGACGGCATCCCTGATCGAGACGATCGGCCCCTCCTTGGCGACGAGGTTCATGCCGTTCCGGATCGGGTTGACGACGAGCACCTCCGCGAGCGAGAGGGCCGCGATCGACCGGGGGTAGTCGTCGGTGATCTCCAGCCGCAGCGGCAGCCAGGTGTCCGTGGCGAACTCGTCCTCGATCTCCGCGGCTAGGCGTTGCACCGCGGCGGTGTATTCCCGGTACTCCGGCAGATCGTGCCGTGACGGGTAGGCGCAGACCAGGTGCATCACCTGCCGCGCCATTCCGGACGGGTGCGCAGCAGCTCCCGGTAGGCGTCGAGACCGCGGACGATGTTCTTGGACAGCTCGGTGCGGTCGACCCGGACGATGAGCCGCCGCCCGCCGGCCAGGTTGACCAGCTCGGCGGCCCGGGCGGCCACGTCGGTGGCGGCGGCCCGGCCGCGCAGCTCGTCCGCGTTGACGCCGAGCGGATGTACCCCGATCCGCACCGTCCGGTGCCGCCCGGCTTCCCGTCCCGGCCCGGCCGTCCCGACGGTCACCGCCCGCCGCTCGATCCGCAGTCCGAGGAGGTCGCGGCAGCATTCCTGGAACGCGTCGGCCCAGGCGTCGGTGAGGAACCCGAGCCGGTCGGCGCCGAGCATGCCGCGCAGGATCTGTTCGCTGACGTCGTCCGGGAGTATCCGGAAGTACTCCGGCGGTGCCCAGGGAGTGTGGCTGAAGTGGGCGATCCGCAGGTCCGCCCGCAGCGCCCGCAGCCGGGCGGCGACCAGGGTCAGGTGGTAGTCCTGGATCAGCACCGAGGCGCCCGGGGCGGCCTCGTGCGCGAGGGCCTGGGCGAACATCTCGTTGTAGGTCGCGTACGCTTCCCAGTCGCGGCGGAACGCCGGGCCGAAGACCGGCTGCGACGCCGGCGCGTAGAGCAGGTGGTGGATGAACCAGAGCGTGCGGTTCGCGACTGCGTTGTAGGCGCGGTCAAAGACGACCTGGTCGACGTCGAGCATCCGGACGGCGGCGCCGCCGGTGTCGTGGCCGGCGAGATCGAGGCGGCCGGCGGGCGCGGAACGCGCTGCCCGGCGATCGGCGTCACTGAGGGCGGCACACACCCACGCCATCGGACCGTCACAGTCGTCGGCCGCCACCCGGCTGAGGCCACTGACGAGGCCGCCGGCGCCCCGCCGGATCCGCAGCTTCCCGTCGTCCCCGACGGCGAACGCCACCGGCCCCCGGTTGGAGGCGACCAGCACCCGCGCGGTGCCAGTCGGCCACAGCCGCGGCAGGGTGTCTTCCTCGGCTCCCGGCATCCGACGCACACCGCGGAGAGTAGGCCATCCGCTCAGCCCTGTACGCCGGTCCATCAAGATCGTCTTGTCTGGCGGTGGAGGTTCACGAATCGGCGACAGATGTCTCACGGAAATGCCGTTGGCTTAGGGATGCCGGTGGGGTGAGCCCCGGGGGGCGGGCTGAGCGCGCCCTATGGGGATGAGCGAAGAGGGCACGAGCGGTCAGCCGCTGAGCCGCTCGACCAGCACCTCCAGCAGGGCGACCATCCCGGCGGGCCCGCCCACGACCAGGTCGGCGCGTTCGCGGATCACGTCCGGGACCTCCGGGCTGTCGCTGCACACGGTGATACCGGGCAGCCCGCCCGCCCGTAGCTCGTCGACGGCCTCGAATGCCGGCAGATCGCCGTAGTCGTCCCCGGCGACCAGCACCGAGCGCGCCTGGCGGGCCGCGATGAGCTCGCGCACCGCACTGCCCTTGTCGTGCCCGGGCGGACGCAGTTCCAGCACTCGCTTGCCCGGCGCCGCCTCCAGCCCATGGTCTTCAGCGAGGGCCGTCAACGCCGGCGTGAGCGCGGCGAGCGCCGAGTCCGGATCGGCGGTGCGCCGCACGTGTACCACCAGCGCCTGGTGCTTGTCCTCGACGGCGGTGCCGACTGGGGCGTCGCGGAGCAGTTCGGGCAGCGCCGCGCGGACCGCGGCGACCCCGGGCAGCGGCTCGGGACTGCTGATCGCGCGGCTGCCCGAGTCCCAGTGCTGCAGTCCGTACTGGCCAAGGATGATCAGGTTCCCGAAGTCGGGGATCTTCTCCAGCCCGGTCAGTTCCAGCAGCGAGTCCACCGGCCGTCCGGTGATGACGGCGAGGGTGCCGACCTCATGGGAGATCCGGCGCAGCGCCTCCATCGTCCCCGGCGCCGGGACGGCGTCCGACGGCCGCGGGACGATCGGCGCGAGGGTGCCGTCGTAGTCGAGGGCGATCAGGGCGCGTTCGGGCGCGGTGAGCAGGGCGGCGAGTCCAGCGCCCCCGGCGGGTGTGCGGGGGGCGGGTGGGCTGTGTGGCGCGGATTCGGTCACTGGGCCTTCCTCGGTCACGGGGCGAGGTGGTCGGGCGCCGGTGAGGAGCGTGGCGCGGCGGTCAAGTGATCATTTTTCCGGGCGGGCGGGGAAGTCGCGGGTGATCACCAGGATCAGTGCGTCGGTGGAGACGATTCTGGTCTTCGACTGGGGCACGATGCTCTCGATGCCCGGCATCGCCTCCTTCAGGGCTCGGGCGGCGTCGTCGTCGTCGTAGAAGACCGTCGTCACCGGGACGTTGTAGATCGACTGGTAGTTGCCCACCCGCTCGACCCGGAACCCGGCCGACTCGACCTGCTTGGCGGCCACCTCGGCGAGCCCGGCGACCCGCGAGTTGTTCAGGACGACCACCGGGGCCGTGGCCTTCGGTCCCGGCGGGGCCGGCGGCTTCGTCGCGGTGGACGCGGACGGCGCCGGCGTCGGTTCCAGGGACGCCGGCGCCGTCTTCGTGGCCCCCGGGCCGGGGGCCGGGGACGTGGCCGCCGCGCGGTGCGGCGACGGGGCCGGAGTGGTCCGGCCGCCGCCGGCTTGGTCCGTGCCCGGCCGCGCCGAGTGCGTCGGGGCCGCGACCTGGGTGGTGGAGCCGTCCGCGTCGGACGGGCCGTTCAGCAGATTGACCACCAGGATGCCCGCGAGTACGGCGAGAACCGCGACGACGCCCGCGCCGAGGGTGTGGAGCCGGTCCGGGCGCCGCCGGTGGGGACGCCGCGGCGGTGCGTTCGTGGCAGGTGTCATGCGTGGTCTTACCCCTCGGCCCGGTCACGTCGGCCGGATCGGGCCGCCCGACGTTGCTCCCGCAGCCGGCGCAGCCGGCGGACCAGCATCGGATCGGCTATCAGCGCGGCTTCCGAATCGATCACCCGGTTTAACAACTGGTAGTAGCGTGTTGATGACAGCCCGAACTCGGCCCGGATCGCCTCCTCCTTGGCTCCCGGGTGACGCCACCAACCCTGCTCGAAGCGCAACATGCGACGATCGCGATCGGACAGTTCGTTGGGTGGGACGTCCGCCCGCGCTGGTTTCTCGGGCGCTGGTTTCTCGGGCGGCAGGCTCTCGGGCGGTAGGCTCTCGGGCGGTAGAGGGTGTGCTGCCTCCACAGCGGGACCTCCTCGGGACGCATCCGGGACGATGGGCGCGATGGTGCGCCGACGTACCACGCCCGGTATGGTGCGCCGCCCACTATTTCACCCCGTGGGTCCGACATCCTCGGCGTCTCTGGCGACACACGTCCCGCCCGCGGTCCGGCCGCCCGACGCGGATCTGATGAGACGCTCGCGGGAGGCTCCCACCTGGTCCTGGCCAGGTCAGAGTTCCGGCCAGGTCAGAGCGCCCCGATTGGCTGTCATTGGCACCGATTGGCACCGATTGGCCTCCGGGCAGGCGGGGCACGCCGTGTGGTGACCTACTCTTGGCCGGTGAGCCGGCGCTTCACCCGCACCACCGAGGACTTCGTCTGCCTGGTCTGCGGGACGGCCGTGCGTGGTGACGGGTACACCAACCACTGCCCGTCCTGTCTGTCGTCGCGGCACGTCGACGTCAACCCCGGCGATCGGGCGGCGCGGTGCGGCGGTGTGATGCGGCCGGTCGCGGTGGAGAGCCGTACGCACGATCTGGTCATCACGCACGTCTGCGAGCGGTGCGGGCATCGGCGCCGCAACCGGTCCGCTCCGGCGGACGATCGCGACACGCTGCTGGCGGTCGCCGCCGCGGTCGCGCAGGCGGCGACGGCCCCAGGGCTGCCGGCCCCAGGGCTGCCGGCCCCAGGGCTGCCGGCCCCAGGGCGCGAC
>NZ_CDWRCM010000015.1:0-4667 GCF_977927585.1 Frankia sp. CcWB2
ACCAAGCCGGTCAGCGCATCGGAACCCCAGGTACGGAGGACAGACCAAAAGCGGCGCGCGGCCTAGAGGCGCGCGGCGACCAGCGCGGTCAGGTCGACCAGCCGGTTGGAGTAGCCCCACTCATTGTCGTACCAGCCGACGATCTTCACCTGATTGCCGGCGGACATCGTCAGCAGCGAGTCGAACGTGCAGGACGCCGGGGTGTTGACGATGTCGGAGGAGACGATCGGGTCCTCGGTGTAGACAAGGTAGCCCTTCAGCGGGCCCTCCGCCGCCGCCTTGAACGCCGCGTTGACCTCTTCCTTGCTGGCCTTCTTGTCCAGGGTGGCCACCAGGTCGGTGACCGAGCCGTCGAGGACCGGCACCCGCATCGCCAGCCCGTCGAGCTTGCCCTTGAGGTGGGGCAGGACCAGCGCGGTGGCCTTCGCCGCACCCGTGGTGGTCGGGATGATGTTCTGCGCCGCCGCCCGCGCCCGCCGCAGGTCCGAGTGCGGGAAGTCCAGGATGACCTGGTCGTTGGTGTAGGCGTGGATGGTGGTCATCAGCCCCTGGCTGATGCCGAAGGCCTCGTCGAGCACCTTCGCCATCGGCGCGACGCAGTTCGTCGTGCAGGAAGCGTTGGACAGGATGTGGTGCCTGGCCGGGTCGTAGGCGTCGTCGTTCACGCCTATCACCACGGTGATGTCCTCGTCCTTGGCCGGCGCCGAGATGATGACCTTCTTGGCGCCTGCCTGCAGATGCTTGCCCGCGTCCGCCGCCTTGGTGAAGCGGCCGGTGGACTCGATGACAACGTCCACACCCAGATCGACCCAGGGCAGCGCCGCCGGGTCGCGCTCGGCCAGCACCTTGATCACGGTGTCACCGACGCGGATACCCTCGTCGACGACACCGACCGCAGCAGGCAGCGTACCCAGCGTGGTGTCGTACTTGAGCAGATGCGCAAGAGTCTTGTTGTCGGTCAGGTCGTTGACCGCGACGATCTCGAGATCGTTCCGGTTGCTCGCCGCGAGCGCCCGCCAGAAGTTACGACCGATTCGCCCGAAGCCGTTGACACCCACCCGCGTAGCCACGTCCAGGACTCCCTACCGTCTTGTCTCGTCGTTTCGATAGTCACGCCGTCGTTCCGTCGCGACGTCGTCGTTCGGTTGTGACGTTCTCGTTCATGTGGCACTGTCGTTCATGTGGCGCTGTCAAGGCAGGAGCCTAACGAGTTTGCACATCATCGGCGGGAATCCGAACCGTGCGATGCTGGTCTCCTCACACGATGCGGGCACGCCCCACCCGGAAACTACATCCCATCACATCGCTGCGCTGCCGCACCGCCGGTGCGCCTCCGCAGGGCCGAGGGCCGGGCAGATTCCGTGGGCCCGCGCTGACGCCGGCCGAACCGGCCAGGCGGGCGCCCCACGGGCAGACCCCACCCCGAAGAGCCCCGAAGAGCCATCCGATCCCGATGGTGCTACTGGGCCAGTTTTCCACATTACAGGTATGAAATGTCTGGGTACGACCTGGGCCGCTGTTGCTCAGGCGTTCTCAAGGAGATCCGGGGAGACGCTCGCCTCGGTGTTGGGGATACCGAGCGCATTGGCCCTCTTGTCGGCGAGCGCCAACAGCCGGCGGATCCGGCCGGCGACCGCATCCTTGGTCAGCGGCGGGTCCGCGAGCGCGCCCAGTTCCTCCAGGGAGGCCTGCGCGTGATCGAGGCGCAACCGGCCGGCCGCCAGCAGGTGCTCCGGGGCGTCGTCGCCGAGGATGCGCATCGCGGCCTGCACCCGGGCGCCGGCGGCCACCGCGGCCCGGGCGGAGCGGCGCAGGTTGGCGTCGTCGAAGTTCGCCAGCCGGTTGGCCGTCGCCCGGACCTCCCGGCGCATCCGCCGTTCCTCCCAGGCGAGCAGGCTGTCATGCGCACCGATCCTGGTCAGCAGCGCGCCGATCGCGTCGCCGTCGCGGATGACGACACGGTCGACGCCGCGCACGTCCCGGCTCTTGGCCTGGACCCCCAGCCGGCGCGCCGCGCCGACCAGGGCCAGCGCGGCCTCCGGACCGGGCGAGGTCACCTCCAGCGAGCAGGACCGACCCGGCTCGGTCAGTGAACCGTGGGCGAGGAACGCGCCCCGCCAGGCCGCCGCGGCGTCACAGGCGGAGCCCGTGACCACCTGCGGCGGCAGCCCGCGCACCGGGCGGCCACGCTGGTCGAGCAGGCCGGTGGACCGCGCGAGCTGCTCGCCGTCCCGCTCGACGCGCACGATGTAGCGCACCGAGCGGCGCAGCCCACCGGCGGCCAGCACGGCCACCGTCGAGGGGAAGCCGAAGACCTCGGCGATCTCGCGACGCAACCGGCGGGCGGTCGCGCCGGTATCGAGTTCCGCCTCGACCACGATGCGACCACCGACGATGTGCAGCCCCCCACCGAAGCGCAGCAGGGCTGCCATCTCGGCCCGCCGGCAACAGGGCTTCGCGACCCGCAGCCGGCTCAGTTCGTCCTTGACGGTGGCCGTCATCGCCGCCACACCGATCACTCCTTGGCTTCACCGGATGGGGTCCGGCGGACCGGTCCGCCGGACGATGAGTACTGCGTGACCGGCCGCCGGGACGCGGGCGCCGGGCGGGTCGCCTCCGGGAGTCCCGCGAACACCGCGCGGAAGGCCGCGGCGAGCCGGACCGGGTCGTGCACGGGCGCGCCAGGGATCCGCACCGGCGCCAGATGGAGCCGGGCGCCGACGTCCGCCGCCGCCCGGGCGAGCAGGTCGGGGTCGGGCACCGCGGTCGGATCGGCGATCACCACGTCCAGCCGCAGGCCGGGAACGTGCCGGCCGAGGGAGTGGAGATGGGCCTGGGGGGTGTATCCCTCGGTCTCCCCCGGCTGGGCGGCCAGGTTCAACACCATCACCCGGTTCGCCCGGGACATCGCAATCGCCCGGTTCATCCCAGGAACCAACAGATGCGGCAGCATGCTCGTGTAGTGCGATCCCGGCCCAAGGATGATCCAGTCGGCCGCGCCCGCCGCGGCCACCGCCTCCGGACAGGCCGGCGGTGCCGCCGGCGACAGCCGGACACCCACGACCCGTCCACCGGTCGTGGCCACCGCGGCCTGCCCGCGCACCTCGACCTCGGCGGTGGGCGCCCCCGGATCCAGCCCCACGACGTCGGCGACGATGTCGATGCCCCTGGTCGACAGCGGCAGCACCCGCCCCCGCAGACCGAGGAGGGCGGCGGCCAGGTCGAGCGCGGCCACCGGTGATCCGGTGCGCTCGGCGAGCGCGGTGAGCACGAGGTTGCCGACCGCGTGCCCGGCGAGCGGCCCGTCGCCGCCGAACCGGTGCTGGAACACGCCCGCCCAGGTGGTCGACCATCCGTCCGGTCCGGCCAGCGCGGCCAGGGCCATTCGTAGATCGCCCATGGGCAGCGCACCGAGCTCCGCGCGCAGCCGCCCGGAGGATCCACCATCGTCACCGACGGTCACCACGGCGGTAAGCGCCGAGGTGATCTGCCGGAGCGCGGCGAGCGAGGCGGCGAGCCCGTGGCCGCCGCCGAAGGCGACGACCGCCGGTGCCCGGTCCGGACCGTCGGAGCGCGCGGCTACGCCACTGAGGTTCACGGATGGTTCACTCCCGTCCCAGGTCACGGTGCACCACCCGGACCCCCACGCCGCCCGCGGCGAGCCGGGTGCCGAGCTGCTCGGCGATCGCGACGCTACGGTGCTTGCCGCCGGTGCACCCGACGGCCAGCGTGAGATACCGCTTGCCCTCGCGGGCGTAGCCCTCGCCGACCAGGCGGAGCAGCGCCGCGTACTGGTCGAGGAAGTCCTGCGCTCCCGGCTGGGCCAGCACATAGTCGCGCACCTGCGGATCGCGGCCGGTGAACGGGCGCAGCGCCTCCACCCAGTGCGGGTTGGGCAGGAACCGGCAGTCGGCGACGAGATCCGCATCCAGCGGAAGTCCGTACTTGTACCCGAACGACACCACCGTGGCGTTGAGCCGGTTGGCGTTCGGCTGCCCGAACGCGGCGTCGATCTTCGACCGCAGCTCATGGACGTTCAGGTCGGTGGTGTCGAGGACCAGGTCAGCCTCGCCGCGCAGCTCGGCGAGCAGAATCCGTTCCCGGCTGATGCCGTCGACCACCCGCTCGTCGCGCTGCAGCGGATGCGGGCGGCGGACGTGCTCGAACCGGCGGATCAGCGCATCGTCGCTGGCCTCGAGGAACAGCATCCGGGGATGCATGCCCCGCGCGTCGAGCGCCGCGATCGCGGCGCGCAGGTCAGAGAAGAACGGCCGGCCCCGCACGTCCACCACGACGGCGATGCGGCTGACCGTCCCACCAGAACGACGGCCCAGCTCAGCCATGGTGGACAGCAGCTCCGGGGGAAGGTTGTCGACGACGAACCAGCCCAGGTCCTCCAGGCACTTCGCCGCGGTGCTGCGCCCGGCGCCGGACAGCCCGGTGATGATCGCCAAATCCAGGGTCGGGGTGGTCATGAGACGGTCTCCGCGTCGAGGATCTCTCCGGTGTGCGGGTCGACGACGGGGGCGGGCGCGTCGGCGCGGCCCGGCGCCGACCGGGCCAGCGCGGTGACGATCGCCGCCGCCGTCCGCGGGCCGATGCCGGACACCTGCGCGATCTGCTCGGCGCTCGCCGCCCGTACCTTCGCCACCGAACCGAAGTAGCGC
>NZ_CDWRCM010000015.1:5049-5682 GCF_977927585.1 Frankia sp. CcWB2
AGCAGGGCCTTGCGCCGGGTGTCACCCAGGCCGGGGACCTCGTCGAGGGCGGAGGCCACCATGGCCGTGGACCGCTTCTGCCGGTGGTAGGCGATGGCGAAGCGGTGTGCCTCGTCGCGTACCCGTTGCAGCAGGTAGAGCGCCTCGGACGTCCGCGGGAGGATGACCGGGTCCGCGGTGCCCGGCAGCCAGACCTCCTCCAGCCGCTTCGCCAGCCCGCACAGCGCCACCCCGCCGGGGCCGGCGTCGATGCCGAGCTCGTCGAGCGCCCGGGCCGCCGCGGCCACCTGGGGCGCCCCGCCGTCCACCACGACGAGGTTCGGCGGGTAGGCGAACCGGCGCGGCCGCCCGGTCCCCGGATCGATCGGCTGCGCGGCATCCGGCGCGTCGGCGATGTCGGCGATGTCGGCAAGCTCGCCGACGCGGGACCGCTCGGCGAGGTAGCGCGAGAACCTCCGGTGGATGGTCTCGTACATGCTCGCCACGTCGTCCCCGGCAGCCCCGTCCCCGGCAGCCCCGTCCCGGCCGGCACCCTCCCGGCCGGCGATGCCGCGGATCGCGAACCTGCGGTACTCGGACTTGCGCGGCAGGCCGTCCTCGAACACGACCATGCTCGCCGCGACGTTCGTGCCC
>NZ_CDWRCM010000015.1:5801-11483 GCF_977927585.1 Frankia sp. CcWB2
CGTCGAAGCACTCGATGCGCAGCGGCGCGTCGGGCAGCTCCAAGGCCTCCTGAAGCTCGGCGAGGGCACGGCTGCGGGCGGTGAGGTCACTGGCCCGCTTCGTCCGGTGCAGCGCGAACGCCTGCTTGGCGTTGCGCTCCACCGTCTCGAGCAGGGTGCGCTTGTCCCCGCGGCGGGGCACGCGGACCTCGACGCGGCTGCCCCGGGCCGCGCCGAGCAGTTCGGTGGCCGCCTCGACGCCGGGCGGCAGGGCGGGAACCAGGATCTCGCGGGGGATGCCCTCCCCCTGGGATCCCGCGGTGGTCGTGGGCACCGTCGAACCAGCGGTCCCGGTCGAGGCCGCTCCCGTGCCGTCGAGGTACTCCTGGGTGAGGAACTGCTCGACGAGGTCCGCGGTCGTGACCTCGTCGAGCTTGTCGACAACCCAGCCCCGCTGGCCGCGTACCCGCCCGCCACGCACGTAGAACACCGCGACGGCGGCCTCCAGCTCGTCCTCGGCGAAGGCGATGACGTCGGCGTCGGTGCCGTCGGGCAGGACCACGGCCTGCTTCTCGACCGCACGGCGCAGGGCGCCGATGTCGTCGCGCAGCCGCGCGGCGCGTTCGTACTCCTGGGCCTGCGCCGCCTGCTGCATCTCCCGTTCGAGCCGACGCAGGTAACGGCCCGCCTGCCCGGACATGAAGTCGCAGAAGTCCTCGACGATCTCCCGGTGGGTGGCCGCGTCGACCCGTCCCACGCAGGGTGCCGAGCACCGGTCGATGTACCCGAGCAGGCACGGCCGTCCGACCTGCGCGGCCCGTTTGAAGACCCCGCCCGAGCACGTGCGGGCGGGGAAGACCCGCAGGAGCAGATCGAGGGTCTCCCGGATGGCCCAGGCATGCGCATACGGGCCGAAGTACCGGACACCCTTGCGCTTGGGTCCCCGCATGACCTGCAGGCGCGGGAACTCCTCGTGGAGGGTCACGGCGAGACTCGGGTAGCTCTTGTCGTCGCGGTAGCGGACGTTGAAGCGCGGGTCGAACTCCTTGATCCACGTGTACTCGAGCTGGAGGGCCTCGACCTCGGTCGAGACAACGGTCCAGTCGACCGAGCTCGCCGAGGAGACCATGTGCTGCGTGCGCGGATGGAGGGTGTGCAACTCGGCGAAGTAGTTGGCCAGCCGGGCCCGCAGGTTCTTGGCCTTGCCGACATAGAGCACGCGACCGTGCTCGTCACGGAAACGATAGACACCGGGTGTCTCGGGGATCGAGCCCGGGGCGGGCCGGTAGGACGCCGGATCAGCCATGAAGCGAGCCTACGGCGACCTTCATCCCGAGCAAGCAGCACCTGCACGTAACCATTTCATCACGCATAGCGTGCGGGCTTGGCAGCGGGTTCCCTCCGATGGTGGCGGTAGGGTGACGAGCGGCGACGGCCACCCGGCAGTATCGTGACCGATTACACACCTTCCGCTGTTTCGGGAGCCCCCGCTGGCGTCCGGGGCGGAGGGCTGCGACCCTCGACACATCGGGCAAGCGAACCGAGGGAGCCAGCGCGTGCTTGGTAAGGACGTCACGGCGGAGTTCGTCGTGGACGACGCGTCCAGCCGTGGGCGGATCACCGTATTCCAGATCTGCTGGGGCGCCCGCGACCCGTTGGCTGTGTCCATGACGCTGGTGTCCAGGCCGGAACATCCCGCGCTGCCGCAGGGCAGCTGGGTCGCACCACGCGACACCCTGCGCGCCGGCCTGGAGACGGCGGTGGGCGACGGGGACGTCCGGATCGGTCCCGACGCGGATCGGCGCGGCGTGCGGCTCGACCTGGTGCACGGCGACCGCCGGTCCGTGGTGGTGGTCGCGGCGTCGTCGCTGCGCAGCTTCCTGGACCGCACCGAGCGACTTGTCCCGACCGGTCAGGAGCACACCGAACAGGAGCTGGACGCCGTCCTCGCGGACCTGCTGCAGACCTGAGAAGCCTGAGAAGGCGGGACCGGTCCCACCTCGGCGACCCGGTCACCGAGGATCTCCCGGAGGAAGACCGCGGTGTGGCTCTCCTCGACCGCCGCCACGGCCTCGGGCGGCCCTTGCGCGACGACCCGGCCGCCTCCCGTGCCCCCCTCCGGCCCCAGGTCAATGATCCAGTCCGCCGTCTTGATGACATCGAGGTTGTGCTCGATCACGATGACCGTGTTCCCGGCGTCGACCAGCCGGCCGAGCACGCCGAGCAGCTTGCGGATGTCCTCGAAGTGCAGACCGGTCGTCGGCTCGTCGAGCACGTAGACCGTCCGGCCGGTGGAGCGCCGCTGCAGCTCCGAGGCGAGCTTGACCCGCTGCGCCTCGCCGCCGGACAGGGTCGGCGCCGACTGGCCGAGCCGGACGTACCCCAGGCCAACGTCGTTCAGCGTCCGCAGGTGCCGGGCGATGGCCGGCACCGCGGCGAAGAACTCCGCCGCCTCCTCGATCGGCATGTCGAGCACCTCGGCGATGTTCCTGCCCTTGTAGTGCACCTCCAGCGTCTCCCGGTTGTACCGGTCGCCGTGGCAGACCTCGCACGGCACGTACACGTCCGGCAGGAAGTTCATCTCGATCTTGAGGGTGCCGTCACCGGAACACGCCTCGCACCGCCCGCCCTTGACGTTGAACGAGAACCGGCCCGGCAGATAGCCGCGGACCTTCGCCTCAGTCGTCTCGGCGAACAGCCGGCGGATGTGGTCGAACACGCCGGTGTAGGTGGCGGGGTTGGACCGCGGCGTGCGTCCGATCGGGGACTGGTCGACCCGGACCGCCTTGTCGAGATGGTCGAGCCCGCTGACGGTGCGGTGCCGGCCCGGCACCTCCCGGGCGCCGTTGAGCTTGTTCGCCAGGACGGCGGCGAGGATGTCGTTGACGAGGGTGGACTTCCCCGAGCCCGACACCCCGGTGACGGCCACGAAACAGCCCAGCGGGAACGACACGGTGACGTCGCGCAGGTTGTGCTCCCGGGCCCCGTGCACGGTCAGTGCCCGGCCCTTGGTCGGCACCCGGCGGATGTCGGGCACCGGGATCCGGCGCCGCCCGGACAGGTAGGCGCCGGTCATCGACTCCTCGCTGGCGAGCAGCTTCTCGACCGGCCCGGAGACGACGACCCGACCGCCGTGCTCGCCGGCGCCGGGGCCGATGTCGACCACCCAGTCGGAGGCGCGGATCGTGTCCTCGTCGTGCTCGACGACGATGAGCGTGTTGCCCAGGTCGCGCAGCCGCAGCAGGGTCTGGATGAGCCGGCGGTTGTCCCGCTGGTGCAGGCCGATCGACGGCTCGTCGAGCACGTACAGCACCCCGACGAGCCCGGAACCGATCTGGGTGGCCAGCCGGATGCGCTGTGCCTCGCCGCCCGCCAGGGTGCCGGCGGCCCGGTCGAGGGAGAGGTAGTCCAGCCCCACGTCCAGCAGGAACGTCAGCCGCGCGTCGACCTCCTTGAGCACCCGGCCGGCGATGGCCCGCTCCCGTTCGGTGAGGTCGAGCCCGCGCAGGAACACGGCGCACTCACCGATCGCCATACCCGAAACCTCGGCGATCGACCGACCGCCCAGCGTCACCGCAAGTGACTCCGACTTCAGCCGCGCGCCGCGGCAGCCCGGGCAGGGGACATCGCGCATGTAGCCCTCGTACCGCTCCCGGCTGCTGTCCGACTCGGCCTCGCGGTGCCGGCGGCCCAGGAAGCCGATCACGCCCTCGAAGGAGGTGTAGTAGGAACGCTTGCGGCCGTAGCGGTTGGTGTAGCCGACGTGGATCTCGGTGTCGCCGCTGCCGTACAGCACGGCCTTGCGGGCCCGCTCGGGCAGCCCCTCCCACGGGGTGTCCATCTTGAAGCTGAGGTCCTCGGCAAGGGCCGTGAGCAACCGTTCGAAGTACTCCTTGTTGTGGCCGCCCGACCAGGGGGCCACCGCGCCCTGCGCCAGCGACAGGGTGGGGTCGGGCACGACGAGCTCCGGGTCGACCTCCTTGCGGGTCCCGATCCCGGTGCACTCGGGGCAGGCACCGTATGGCGAGTTGAACGAGAACGACCGCGGCTCCAGCTCCTCAAAGGAGAGGTCGTCGTAGAGGCAGGCCAGATGCTCGGAGTACATCCGCTCGCGCTCGGGGTCGTCGGCGTCGCGGTCGACGAAGTCGACCAGGACGAGCCCGCCGCCCAGCTTCAGGGCCGTCTCCACCGAGTCGGTGAGCCGCCGCTTCGCCGACGGCTTGATCGCGAGCCGGTCGACGACGACCTCGATCGTATGCTTGCGCTGCTTCTCCAGCTTCGGCGGATCGGTGAGCGGCACCACCGTGCCGTCGACGCGGGCCCGCGCGAACCCGGAGCTCTGCAGCTCGGCGAACAGGTCGACATACTCGCCCTTGCGGCCACGCACCACCGGGGCCAGCACCTGGAAGCGGGTGCCCTCGGGCAGCTCCAGCAGCCGGTCGACGATCTGCTGCGGGGTCTGCCGGGAGATCAGCCGCCCGCACTTCGGGCAGTGCGGGCGGCCGGCGCGGGCGAAGAGCAGCCGCAGGTAGTCGTAGACCTCGGTGATCGTGCCGACGGTGGACCGCGGGTTGCGCGAGGTCGACTTCTGATCGATGGAGACGGCCGGGGACAGCCCCTCGATGAAGTCGACGTCGGGCTTGTCCATCTGCCCGAGAAACTGCCGAGCATAGGCTGACAGCGACTCCACGTAGCGCCGCTGCCCCTCGGCGAAGATTGTGTCGAAGGCGAGGCTGGACTTGCCGGACCCGGACATACCGGTGAAGACGATCAGCCCGTCGCGGGGCAGGTCGAGGTCGACGTCACGGAGATTGTGTTCACGCGCGCCACGCACGACAAGACGATCGGCCATCGACAAACCCTCATGATCTTCAGTAAGACCGGACCTGGGCGAGTGTGGCCATGCTACGGATGAGGACCGGTACTTTTCCGGGGGCGGTCACTTACCACCAGCCGGACGAATCCGTCGAATCCGGTAGAGACCTCGGAGGCGTCAGAGGCATCAGATCTCCCGGTGCCACCTGACGGACCGTAACGACCGGCAGCTATCCCCTGCTCCCGTCCCATCCGCGCCATCCGCTCCGGAGAGGATCACCATGAGCGACGCCGACGGCGGCGACACCAGCCGCACCGGCTACACCGAGTACACCGGGAAAGTCACGGTCGGCGGTCCGGCCGACGTACGGACCCTGCCAGGCCTGTCGATCACCAAGATCGCCGTCGGCCCGATGAACAATAACGCCTACCTGCTGCGCTGCCCGGTCACCGGGGAGCAGCTGCTCGTCGACGCGGCAAACGAGGCCGACACGCTGCTGCGGCTCGTCGGGGACGCGGGGCTGGCGACGGTGGTCACCAGCCATCAGCACGATGATCATGTGCAGGCCCTCGCAGCTGTGGTCACCACCACCGGGGCCAGCACGGTCGCCCATCCGGACGACGCCCCGGCCATTCCGGTGCCCACCGCGCGGCAGGTGCGCGACGGAGACGAGGTCGCCGTCGGGACGGCCACCCTTCGGGTGATCCACCTGGTCGGGCACACACCCGTCCATCGCCCTGCTCTACGAGGCCGATCCCGCCGCCCCCACCTCTTCACCGGAGACTGCCTGTTCCCTGGCGGCCCTGGAAACACGTTCGGTGACGAACAGGCCTTTACGACGCTGATGGACGGCCTCGAACGCAAGATCTTCGGCCCACTGCCAGACA
>NZ_CDWRCM010000015.1:11922-15701 GCF_977927585.1 Frankia sp. CcWB2
CCACCTGGATCTACCCGGGCCACGGACACGACACCACCCTCGGCGCCGAACGCCCGCACCTGGCGGAATGGCGCACCCGCGGCTGGTGACGGCGGCGGTGAGGCCGGCTCCGGTATGGCGAGCTCGGCCTCGACGCGCTCACGCCACGGATGCGCTCAGTCCGTTGAGACCTCCTCCGGAACGAGGTGATGCTGACGCTGTGCCTACTGTCCGGGGAAGCCATCGGCAAGATCACCGATCGGATCATCCTGCCGCTACTGCGGCGTCCGCGGTACCGGGCGGAGATGGCCGAGACGCAGCCGCGTCTCGGCCGGGACGGCGCGCCACCGTGAGCTGACCGCGGGCTCCCAGCCTGGCCGGGCCAGCCCGCTCACCAGCCCGGAGAGGATCCGGACCGCGCGCAACGCGTCATGCGACCGGCCCACGGCCAATTTGCGCGCGGCGAGGACGGTCAGCTGGGCCGCGTGCACCGCGGTCCACGACCGGCCCACGTCGTGACGGTGCCGCCGGGCATAGGTGGCGGCTGACCGGCCGAGTTCGGCGTACAGCAGCCCGGACCGCCCGACGGTCTCCCCACCCACATGTACGACCGGCCAGGCGTCGTCCGCCCAGACGATGCGCCCGCCCGCGGCGTGCAACCGGGCGAACAGATCCGTCTCCTCGTAGTACATCCAGTACGACGGGTCGAATCCGCCCAGCCGTAGGAAAATCTCCGAACGGACGGCGAAGAAGGCGCCGACCGGATAGCGCAGTTCCGGCCACCTCTCCACCGCGGCGATCTCGCCCCGTACCGCCGTGTAAGCGTTCGTCCGCGGGCGCGGCAGGACGGCACTCGCCCGCCCCCGCTCGCCCGCCATGCCGCGGATCGGGAAGCCGAGCACGTCGGCGGACGACGCGGCCCAGGCGAGCAGCTTCGGGATCATCGTCGCGGTGTCGGCAGGGACCGTCACGTCACTGTTGACCACCAGGATCCACTCCGGCCGCAGCCCGTCCTCCACGGCACGGCGGACAGCGAGGTTCACCGCGGTACCGTATCCGACGTTCCCGTGCCCCTGGACCACGCGCACACCGTCCGGCAACGCATCATGCCGGGATTTCCCGTCATTCTCCACCAGAAATACCCGGCATTCCTCCATGGCATCCAGTGTGGTCAGCAACCGGTACAGAGACGTCGATCCCCCGTGAGAAACGACGACCGCCAACAGCCTGTGCATCATCCGCCTTCGGCTAGTGCGCCCGCAACGAGCTGCGAAATTTCGGGAAGAATCGGCGAGGAAGGACCACAGCTCACACCGAACGAGTACACACGATCGGCCCTGGAACGTCGAGTATTCCCGCCCGCGCGTCTCCTCGCCCGCGTCAGAGAGATACGTCCCGGCGGCTGGACGTGCACCGATGTACCGCAGTACCCGCCGGAACCAGCATAACCGCTGAGCCAGGGCTGTCCGGCATCCTCGTTCCCGGCGCGTCGCGACACCATTCCTCGATATGTTTCCGGACGCGCGGCGAACCGGGCCCGGTTCGTCACCCGCCTGACGTCACGGGCGGCCCGCCTCCGGGTGAACAGTCGCACTTTCCCGACCAGACCACGGCCCTTGCGCCGATCATGCTCACCGAGGGCCAGGCCACGGCGAGTGCCGTGGCGCTGGCCACCGCCCCGGACGGTCCGCTCACCCGGGACGGGGCGACGGCGTTAGAGAAGCCGCTCGACGCGACGACCCCGCCGGCCCATCGCCCGCTGATCATCGGGGCGCCGCCTGGGAGCCTTCGGCCACGGACCGCGGCTCGGCCACCCCCTCCGGCTCGGCCACCCCCTCCGGCTCGGCCACGGACCGCGGGGCCGGTGGGGTGGTACGCAGCGACCAGACGATGGCCACGATCAATGTCACCGCGATGACGCCGAGCGACAGCGCGATCGGCGGGTGCCACACGTCGGTGAGCAACATCTTCACGCCGATGAAGGCCAGGATGAACGCGAGCCCCGTCGCCAGGTGGTGGAAACGATCCATCAGACCGGAGAGCAGGAAGAACAACGACCGCAGCCCCAGGATGGCCAGGGCGTTGCTCGTGTAGACCAGGAACACCTTGTCGGTCACACCGAGCGCAGCGGGCACCGAGTCGAACGCGAACAGGACGTCGGCGGTCTCGATCATGACGAGGACGGCCAGTAGCGGCGTGGCGACCAGCTTCCCGGCACGCCGAAACACGAAACGCTGCCCCTGATAGTCGTCGGTGACCGGAATGACCTTGCGCAGCAGCGCGATCGCCCTGCTCCGGCCCGGATCCATCTCGACGCCGTTGCCCCGGAGCATCGTGACTGCCGTGTAGAGCAGAAAAGCCCCGAAGACGTAGATGACAAAGCTGAAGCGTTCGAGCAGCGCGATACCGGCCGCGATGAACAGGAAACGGAGCACGAGCGCTCCCAGCACACCGTAGAACAGGACGCGGTGCTGGTAGGCGCGAGGCACCTTGAAATAAGAGAAGATCAGCGCGAAGACGAAGAGGTTGTCGACGGACAGGCTCTTCTCCAGCAGCCACGCGGCGGCGTACTCGCCGGCGGGCCCCGGGCCCTGCCAGGCCCAGATGACACCGGCGAATCCGATGCCCAGCGAGACCCACAGAACGCTCCACCACGCGGCCTCGCGAAAGCCGATGACGTGAGCCCGACGATGTGCCAGCAGGTCGATGGTCAGGAGTGTGAGCAGGACGCCGACGAAGGCGGCCCAGGCCCAGGGGGGCACGTACACAGGTGATCTCCAGTGGTGTCGGAACGCGGCGCCGCGGGCACGCGGCGCGAAACGGTGTCGCCCTGACCGACCGGGCCCCGTTGCCAGCAGTCGGTCAGAGCACACTTCACCCGGCGATGGTCACGCCGAGGAGTAGGAGGGGAGCCGGGTGCCCGCCGCGGCGGGCGGTCAGCGCCAGAAGCCGCCGGGGTGGGCGGGGCGGACCGTGGTGGCGCGCCCGCGCAGCGGGGCGGTCTCCACCGCCTGGTTCAGCTCCACCGGGCCCACCGTTCCGACCAAGCGGAGGCGACCGTCATCCGGGGCGGCGTCGAGGACGACGACGCAGCCCGCGGCCGGCCGCTCCAGAAGTCGGCCGGTGACGCCCGTCAGCTGCTCGTCCGGACGGGCGGTGGCAACCATCTCCAGCGGAATCATGACCCGGTTGATCCGGGCGAGACCTCGATCGTCCATCGGCACGGCGGCGAGGTCACGCAACAGCACCACCCCGGCGAGGGATCCGTCGAAGTCCTCGACCCCGAACACCGCCCTCCGCGAGGGCAGGACGACCTCGTCCAGCGCGCTCGCGACGGTCGTCCAGGCGGACAACGGCGGCGGCGGCGGGCTCATCACGTCCCGGACGGTCAGACCCTCCAGCGCGACGTAGGCCCGCTGCTGCGCCTGGGCGAACCGGGAGGTGCCCAGCGCCAACCAACCCAGCAGGACGGCCCACAGCGCGACGAGCCCAACCAGGAACGACCCGACCACCCCGACGGCGATCAGCGACCAGCCAGTGATCACACCGGCGCGGGCCGCGGCCTGCTCGGCGCGCGCACGACTGCCGGTGCGGCGCTCCACCCGGGCGACGATCAACCGACCGCCGGAGCTGCGCGGGGAGGGGAGGACGTCGACGAGGGTCACCAGCAGCGCGAAGGTACCCACCCACAGGGCCACCTCCCCGGCCAGTTCCCAGGTGCCGGCGGGTGCCAGGGCGCCGAGCACGACGAGCAGGGCCCCGGCGGCGGCGGTGACGAGCAGGCCGGCCCGCGCGATCCG
>NZ_CDWRCM010000015.1:15914-24033 GCF_977927585.1 Frankia sp. CcWB2
CGACCTGGGTGCCGACCTGGGTGCCCATCCCCGGCGCGGGATCGAGGGCCACCACGGGCGGCGGCGCGAGATCGATGCCGCGGGATGCCGGGTGGGGGGGTGCCGGGCGCGGGGCAGCCACCACGCTCGCGGAGCGGTCGGGTGCGCCGGCCAGGACCAGCCGGCTTCCGAAGGCGCCGAGGGTGATGCCGAGAGCGGTCACCCCCGACCGGCGGGCCGACCGGGCCCGCATCAGATCGGCGGCCAGCAGGACGCCCACGAGCAGGCCCGCCCCGATCAGGCCGCCGGACAGGTAGGCGAATCCGGGCCGGCCGGGCACGGTGGCCGGCAGCGTGATCGCGGAGAGGAGGACGGTGACGATCGCCACCGAGATAGCCAATCCCGGACGCACCGTGATCGGCGGGAGATGTCCCCGTCGGGTGGCGTCATGGGTGGTCATGTCCGCTCAGAGCTCCTAATGAGTTCTTTCACCCTTCACCTGGCCGCGGTCACGACCAGGTGTCACACATGCTCAACGCCTAGCCTGCCCTTCAACGTCCCGGCAGACACCGCAGGGAGTCTGCGACTTTGCCTACGATCTCGTTGCCGAGGTTCGGCAACATCGAAGTTCGGCAACATCGAGATGCGGCAGCATCGAGGGAGGAGACCGGCGGGTGGAGAGGGAGGAGACCGGCAGATGGAGAAAGTAGAGGAAGTAGCCCGGCCAGCTGAGATCACCGCGGTCGACAACGACGCCCCGGCGGGACTGCCCGGGACAAGCCTCACCCGGCTCCCCCGGGCGGCCGTGCTGGCCGCCGCCGACGCCCGGCTGCACGCCGGCCTGCTCGGGGACTATCTCGACGTCCTAGCCTCCGCCGCAGACAGCGGACGGCGGCTGTCCGCGGCGGAGCTGGATACGTTCCGTGCGCTCGGCCGGACGGCGGCGGAGTCCGGCGCCGCGCTGCGTGCCCTCGTCGACCTCTACCTCTCTGCGACCTGGCGGATCTGGCCGTCGCTGCCGGCCGTCCGGGCAGCCGACCGGGCGGCCCGCGAGCTCGGCCGGGCTTCGAGTGGCCCGGCACAGCCCGGTCAGCCCACGGATGCCCCGCGCTCCATGGCCGAGGCCGTCGGCGCCGTCTCGAGGACCCGGGCGGCGGCCTCGGCGGTGCTGCGGGCCAGCGACGACGTGGTCGCCGCCGTTTGCGAGGGCTACGAGGCCGCCCGCACCGCCCGGGCTCGCTTCGAGGAGGCGCTGCGCCGCGAGCTCGTCGACGACCTGCTGGCCGGCACGTCGGAGGTGGGGCAACTACTGGAACGGG
Source organism: Frankia sp. CcWB2 (assembly GCF_977927585.1). Classification (NCBI taxonomy): domain Bacteria; kingdom Bacillati; phylum Actinomycetota; class Actinomycetes; order Frankiales; family Frankiaceae; genus Frankia; species Frankia sp. CcWB2. The sequence continues at coordinate 17,213 of NZ_CDWRCM010000015.1, forward strand.
CCGGTACGTTCGGCCTGCGCCTGGAGGCGCCGCACGTGGTCGTCGTCGTCGCGGGCAACCGCCGGTTTCTCGACGGCCGCGGCCTGACCCGGTCGGCGGAGGCGACGCTGCGGGAGCACTGTCCGACCGACCCGCTGGTCGCCACCAGGAACGGTCTGCTCGTCTGCCTCATGCCCGAGGAGAACGACCTGACCCGGTTCCCGGCCGGTGCCGCCGCGAACCTCACCTCCCCGGCCGGCCGGCCGGCGCCGGGAGCCCGGCCGCGTGGGCGTCGCCGCCCGGACCTGCCGAAGACCGGCGACGCGGGATTCTCCCCGCTGCCGGCGTTCGCGCTGGCGGAGGGCACGGCCACGGCGGCCACAGCGGCCGCGGCGGTGACGACGATGACGGCGGTGACGGCGCTGGCCCGGCGGCTGCAGGCCGAGCCCGGGCTGGTCTGGCGGCTGGGGGTCAGCCGGGGGCGCAGCGGGGTCGCCGGGGTCCGCATCGGGTTCGAGGAGGCCCGCGGCGCCGTCGACATCGCCGGGCGGCTCGGGCTCGACGGGCACGTCGTCCACGCCGACGACCTGCTCATCTACAAGGTCCTGCTGCGTGACCGGGAGGCCCTGGCCGAACTGGTGGACGCGGTGCTCTCGCCGCTGCGCACGGCGCGGGGCGGCGCCGGTCCGCTGATCGACACCCTCGACGCCTACTTCACCACCGGCGGGGTGGCGCTCGCGGCGGCGCGGCGGCTGCACCTGTCCGTGCGTGCCCTGACCTACCGGCTGGACCGTATCCACGCCCTGACCAGGCACGACCCGGCCTCGCCTACCGACCGTTACGTCCTGCAGACCGCCGTGCTCGGGGCACGGCTGATCGGCTGGGATCCCTCGGCCGACTGACCGCACCCCGGCTGACAGCGGCTGGTCCCGCGGTCCCGGGGGCGCGCGGGGGACCGGGCGGAAACTGTCGGAGGCCTGTGGTGTGCTAGGAGCCGTGAGCACAACGTTCGAACGGCCCACCATCGACATCGAGCGGACGCGGGCGCCATTCCAGGTCGTGTCCGACTTCTCCCCGTCGGGCGACCAGCCCGCCGCCATCGACGAGCTGGCCCGGCGGGTCGGGGCCGGCGAGTCCGACGTCGTTCTCCTCGGCGCCACTGGCACTGGGAAGTCCGCGACCACCGCGTGGCTGGTCGAGCGCCTGCAGCGGCCGACGTTGGTGATGGCTCCGAACAAGACGCTCGCCGCGCAGCTCGCCAACGAGTTCCGGGAGCTGCTGCCGCACAACGCCGTCGAGTACTTCGTCTCGTACTACGACTACTACCAGCCCGAGGCGTACATCGCGCAGACGGACACCTACATCGAGAAGGATTCCTCGATCAACGAGGAGGTGGAGCGGCTGCGGCACTCGGCGACGATGAGCCTGCTCACCCGCCGGGACGTCGTCGTGGTCGCGAGCGTCAGCTGTATCTACGGACTCGGCACGCCTCAGGAGTACATCGACCGGATGGTGCGGCTGAGGGTCGGTGACGAGATCGAGCGGGACCTGCTGCTACGCCGCTTCGTCGACGTGCAGTACACCCGCAACGACCTCGCCTTCACCCGCGGGACGTTCCGGGTCCGGGGGGACACGGTGGAGATCTTCCCGGTCTACGAGGAGCTCGCCGTCCGAGCCGAGATGTTCGGCGACGAGATCGAGCGGCTCACCTACCTGCATCCACTGACCGGGGAGGTCGTCCGCGAGGCGGAGGAGATCTACGTCTTCCCGGCCACGCACTACGTCGCCGGGCCGGAGCGGATGGAGCGGGCGATCGCCGGCATCGAGGCGGAGCTCGCCGAGCGGCTGGCCACCATGGAGCGGCAGGGCAGGCTGCTGGAGGCGCAGCGGCTGCGGATGCGCACCACCTACGACATCGAGATGATGCGCCAGGTCGGGTTCTGCTCGGGCATCGAGAACTACTCCCGGCACATCGACGGCCGCGAGGCCGGGAGCCCGCCGCACACCCTGCTCGACTACTTCCCCGACGACTTCCTGCTGGTGATCGACGAGTCGCACAACACCGTCCCGCAGATCGGCGGGATGTACGAGGGCGACATGTCCCGCAAGCGCAACCTCGTCGAGCACGGGTTCCGGCTGCCCAGCGCCATGGACAACCGCCCGCTGCGGTGGGAGGAGTTCCTCGGTCGCATCGGCCAGACGGTCTACCTGTCGGCGACCCCGGGCCCCTACGAGCTGGGCCGGTCCGTCGGCGTCGTCGAGCAGATCATCCGGCCTACCGGCCTGCTCGACCCCGAGGTCGTGCTCAAGCCGACGAAGGGGCAGATCGACGATCTCGTCCACGAGATCCGGCTGCGCGCCGAGCGGGACGAACGGGTCCTGGTCACCACGCTGACCAAGAAGATGGCCGAGGACCTCACCGACTACCTGCTCGAGCTCGGCATCCGGGTGCGGTACCTGCACAGCGAGGTGGACACCCTGCGCCGGGTGGAGCTGCTCACCGAACTGCGCCGCGGCGAGTTCGACGTGCTCGTCGGGATCAACCTGCTCCGCGAGGGTCTCGACCTGCCCGAGGTGTCGCTGGTGAGCATCCTCGACGCCGACAAGGAGGGCTTCCTGCGCTCGGACAAGTCACTGATCCAGACGATCGGCCGGGCCGCCCGTAACGTGTCCGGGCAGGTCCACATGTACGCGGATGCGATCACCCCGTCGATGCGCCGCGCCATCGACGAGACGAACCGGCGGCGCGAGAAGCAGATCGCCTACAACACCGAACGCGGGCTGGACCCCCAGCCCCTGCGCAAGAAGGTCGTCGACATCCTCGACGACATGGTTCGCGAGTCGGCCGACGGCGAGCTGATCGGCGGCGGCCGGTCGCAGTCCCGCGGCAAGGCCCCGGTTCCGGGGATAAAGTCGCGCGCCGGCAGGGAGGGTGCCGCCGGCCGGTACGCCGCCGAACTCGCCGGCCTGCCCTCCCACGAACTCGCGCAGCTCATCCGCCAGCTCGACGACCAGATGCACGAGGCGGCGAAGGAGCTGCAGTTCGAGCTGGCCGCCCGGCTGCGCGACGAGATCGCCGAGCTGAAGAAGGAGCTGCGTGGCATGGGCGCCGCCGGCGTGCAGTGATGCCGTGAGCGCCGGCCTGCCACGATCAGCCGGCTGGGGCGGCGGTATCCGTGCCGCTGGCGACGGTATCCGTGGCGACGGTCCCGGTCTTGGCTGCGGCCTTGGCGTCGCAGCGGGCCAGCAGGTCCTGCCAGACCTCCTCGATGCGGGCGTCGAGGTCGTCCAGGCTCCCACCGTTGTCCACCACGATGTCGGCGACGGCCCGGCGCTGGGAGTCCGTGGCCTGGTTCGCCATCCGCGCCAGCGCCTGGTCGCGGGGCAGGCCGCGGGCCTCGATGCGGTGCAGTCGCAGCTCCCGCGGCGCCTCGACGACCAGCACCACGTCGTAGGTCCCCTCGGCGTGCACCTCGACGAGCAGCGGGATGTCGTGCACGGCGATCCCGCTCGGTGGCACCTCCCCCATGCGCCGCGCCGTCTCCTCGCGGATCAACGGATGGACGATCGCTTCGAGCCGGCCACGGGCGGCGGGATCGGCGAACACGATCCGGCCGAGCGCCTCGCGGTCCAAGCCACCGTCCGCGTTCGCCAGTTCGGTGCCGAACTCCGCCAGGACCGCGGCGAGCCCCGGGGTGCCGGGCGCCACCACGTCCCGGGCGACCTGGTCGGCGTCGATCAGCAGGGCGCCCCGGGCCGCGAGGCGCGCCGACACCGCGCTCTTGCCCGAACCAATGCCACCCGTCAGACCTACTGTGAACACATCGCCGAGTCTGCCAGCTCCCGGAGCCAGCCACCCGACCGGTCCGCCCGTCTGCGCCCTCGCGTACTTGGCAGCTCGCGTACTTGGCAGACTGTGCGGATGGAAGCTGCCCCGGTCGCGCACCGGCTCTGGCCGGTCCTGCTCACCGGCACGCTGCTCGGTCTCGGTGCCCTCGGCCTCGCCCTGGCACCGGCGCTCGCCGATTCGGCGCCGTTGCTGCTCGTCGCGCTGCGACCCACGTGGGCGATCCTGCTGCTGGTCGGCGGCACGGTGCCGTTCGTCCCCGCCCTGCTGATCGCCGCGTTCTTCCGCGGGCTGATCGACGTCGGCTACTTCGGTCTGGCCCGCAACAACATCCGCTCGGTGCTCCTACGGCGCCTCAGCACCGGCCGCGTCGTGGCGGCGCTGTCCCGCCGCGGCACCCAGCGCCCGCTGCTGTGGTTCTGCCTGCTGAACACCAACGCGGCGGTGGACGCGGTGCTCGGCGCCGGCGACGTCCCGCTGCGCCGGTTCCTGCGCTTCCTGGTTCCCGGCTCCCTGCTGTCCTCGGCCCTCTACCTGACGGCGGCGCGTGCCGTGACGCCATGGACGCACGGCGTTGTCACCTGGCTCGACGAGAACATGACCTTCCTGATCCTCGACAGCCTCACGTTAGCGATCATCCAGCTGGGGGCGCGGACGGTCCTGCGCCGTCGGGGTCGGCTCCGCGCTGCATCCGAACCGAGATCCTGCCGGGTGCGGTGGTTCGCGAGGAGGGTGGCGCCGCGATCGACGACACGGCGGTCAACGAGGCCTACGACGGCCTGGGCTCGACGTTCGCGTTCTACTCCGACGTCCTCGGCCGGAGCTCCATCGATGACGAGGGGATGGCTCTGCTCGCCACCGTGCACTACAGCGACCACTACGAGAACGCCTTCTGGAACGGCCGCCAGATAGTGTTCGGCGACGGCGACGGTGAGCTGTTCAAGCGTTTCACGGTGTCACTCGACATCATCAGTCATGAACTGACCCATGGCGTCACCGAGGACGAGGCGGCGCTGATGTATGTGAACCAGTCCGGCGCGCTCAACGAGTCGATCAGCGACGTCTTCGGTTCCCTGGTGAAGCAGTACGTCCGCGGCCAGACCGCCGAGCAGGCCGACTGGCTGATCGGCGACGAGCTGCTCACCGACGCCGTCCAAGGCGTCGCGCTGCGGTCGATGAAGGCCCCCGGGACCGCCTACGACGATCCGGTGCTCGGCGACGACATCCAGCCGGACCACATGGACCGCTACGTCCGGATGACCGCCGACAACGGCGGCGTCCACATCAACTCGGGCATCCCGAACAAGGCGTTCTACCTCGCCGCGACGGCTCTTGGTGAATACGCCTGGGAGAAGGCCGGCCACATCTGGTACGAGACCCTGCGCGCACCGCAGATCCGGCCGAACACGACGTTCCGCGCTGACCGTGCGCCAGGCCGGCCTGCTGTTCGGTGCGGACGCGCGGAAGGCCGTCTCCGAGGCGTGGCAGGCCGTCGGCATCGCCGTCCGCGCATCCGGGTAATTCCGCGCATCCGGGTAATTCGGACCATCACGCCCGACGGCATCGGACGTCACCGCCCGGAACCACCTTGCCCGCCTTCGCGGCCCGGGCCCGCAGCAGCTCGCGGATGCGCTCCGCCGGCAGCGGAGGCGAGATCGCCTCTCCCTGCAGCAGGTCGCAGCCGAGGTCGACCATCATCGTCAAGGTCCGTTCGTCCTCGATGCCCTCACCGACGACCCGCAGCCCCAGGCGATGTCCCAGATCGAGCACGGAACGCACGATCGCGGCGTCGGGCAGGCTCCCCCGGACGTCCGTGACGAACCCCCGGTCGATCTTGACCTCGTCGAACGGCAACGTCTTGAGGATCTCCATCGAGCTGTACCCGGTGCCGAAGTCGTCGAGGGAGAGCGCCACGCCGTGGGAGCGCAGCTGACCCAGCATCATCGCCGCACGCGCGGGCTGGGTGACCAGGGCGCTCTCGGTGATCTCCAGGGTGAGGACGTCGGGGGCCAGCCGGTGCGCGGCGATCGAGTCCGAGACCACCCGGGGAAGGTCGTCGAGCACCAGCATCCGGGGGGAGAGATTGACCGACACTGGCAGGTGCAGGCCTCCCACGTCCCAGGCGGCACACTGCCGCAGCGCCTCGTCGAGAACCCACCGGGTCAGGTCCGCGATCAGGGGGGACCGCTCGGCGATCGGCAGGAACTCGCCGGGGGGGAGCAGCCCACGGCTCGGGTGCCGCCACCGCAGCAACGCCTCGGCACCGACGATCCCACCGGTCCGAGCCGACTGGACCGGCTGGTAGTACAGAACGAGCTCGTCGCGGCCGATCGCGGCGCGCAACTGGGCGTTCAACGCGATCTCCTCGGGCCGCACCCCGGCGATGCCGGCCTCCCACAGGCCCACGCTCTCCCCGACCCGCTTGGCCCGCAGCAGAGCCGCATCGGCGCAGCTCATCAGGGTGGCCATGGTCGCGCCGTCGCGGGGGGCCACCGCGATGCCCACCGAGGCGTCCACCTCGACGTCGACCCCGCAGACCTGGAAGGGCCCCTGGATCTGGCGGAGGACCCGCCGACCCAGGGTGCGCCGCCGCCCGGCAGCTAGGGCCGCGGGCAGGGGGCCGCGGACGGCCGGCGCGCCCGACGGGCCGAGCGGGACGGGTGAAGCGGATGAGGCGGATGAGGGAGGCGAGGCGGATGAGGGGGGCGGCGCCGGGGTGATCTCGGGTCCGCGGAACACCAGCGCGAACTCGTCCCCGCCGGCCCGACCGACGAACACCGGCCTCGGGGTCAGGGTCGGCAACGTCTCGGCAATCATCCTCAGCAGCTGGTCGCCGCCGAGGTGACCAAGCGCATCGTTGACCTCGTGAAACCGGTTGAGGTCCACCAGGACGAGGACAGCCTCGTTCCCCGCGGCGTTGATCTTCGCAACGGCGGACTGCCCGATTTCCATCGTCCCGCCCCGATTGGCCAGGCGGGTAAGGGGATCGGAACGG
>NZ_CDWRCM010000015.1:24142-34008 GCF_977927585.1 Frankia sp. CcWB2
TTCTGCAGCAGGCCCTCACGGAACAGGGCCTTCGCCACCGCGCCCACGAGCACGACGGCGGCGATGGTGGAGAACATGGGCGCGGCGGCCTCGGCCAGTCCGTCGTGGGCGATGACGCCGGCGACGACGGCACCGCAGACGGCCGCGGTGCCGGCGACGGCCCAGCCGACGGGGACCAGAGCGGCATAGGCGCACAGCACCGGGAACCAGGTCAGGTAGGTGTCCGCGTTCCGGCCGGGCGCCGCGCTCGCCAGCGCGAAGGCGAGCGCGGCGGCGAGCGAGGCGACGGCGACGGGCGGAATCCAGCGCCCTCTCGGGTTAGCCACCAGCCCGACGACAGTGTTGCCGACCGCGACCACCAGACCCAGCCAGCTTCCCCAGCGCAGATAACCCGGGGAGCCCGGAATGCACCCGGCGAGCAGGAAGAGCACCGCCGCGATCGCAGGGGTGACCACGAGAAAACGCCGACGGCCGGCGAACGTACGCCCGCTGATCAAAAACAGCTTCCTCCCGCACTGACCCGCGATGAGCCCGACCGAACGGACCGAGCGGATCAGGCGGGCCGAACGGAGACGAACCGCACCGAGCGGGACGTCGCCCCGGGTGTCGCGGCGACCCCGCATCCGAGAGATCACGGTGCACGACGGCGACAGGACCGGGTCAGGTTTTCTTCCAACATAGCCGTCGATCCGGCGTGACCGACATCACGGCCAGCAGTTTCCTGGCACCGATGCGATTTCACGGCACCGATGCGATTTCACGGCTCGGTACAATTCCTCGACCGATACCGGATACGACGGGAAATCCGGGAAACCAGCGGAATAATTCAGCACAAAAATGACATCCGGGGTACAGAAACGCTCAGCGCCAGGAACGCTCAGTGACAGGAACGCTCAGTGTGCCGCGTCGTCCCAGGTGCGGCCGGCGCCAACGCTCACGTCGAGCGGCACCGACATGGTGTACGCGGAGGTCATCTCGGCCCGGACTAGCCGCTCGATCGCCTCGTACTCGCCGGGCGCGATCTCGAGGACGAGTTCGTCGTGCACCTGGAGCAGCAGCCGGGAAGCATACCCCCCGGCACGCAACGCCCGGTCGACCCCCAACATCGCAATCTTGATGATGTCCGCGGCGGAACCCTGGATCGGCGCGTTCAACGCCATCCGCTCGGCCATCTGCCGCCGCTGGGAGTTGTCACTGGTCAGATCGGGCAGGTAACGACGGCGGCCGAGGATCGTCTCGGTGTAGCCGTCCTTGCGAGCCCGTTCCACGACCCCACGCAGGAAGTCGCGGACCCCGCCGAACCGGGCGAAGTAGGCGTCCATGTGCTCCCGGGCCTCGTCCGGCGCGATGCCGAGCTGCCCGGCGAGGCCGAACGCGGACAACCCGTAGGCCAGGCCATACGACATCGCCTTGATCCGCCGGCGCAACTCCGGGTCGACCTCGGAGACCGGCAGGCCGAACGCCTCGGCGGCCACGAAGGTGTGCAGGTCCTCGCCGGAGCCGAACGCCTCGATGAGGCCCTCGTCACCCGAGAGATGAGCCATGATCCGCATCTCGATCTGCGAGTAGTCCGCCGTCAGCAGCGTCTCGTAGCCCGCGCCGACGACGAAGGCCCGGCGGATCTGGCGCCCCTCGGCCGTCCGGATCGGGATGTTCTGCAGGTTCGGGTCCGCGGAGGAGAGCCGGCCGGTCGCGGCGATCGTCTGGTTGAACGTGGTGTGGATGCGCCCGGCATCGTCGATCATGGGGATCAGCGAGTCGACGACCGTCTTGAGGCGGGCCACGTCACGGTGCCGCAGCAGCACCGGCAGGAGCGGATGGTCGGACTGGACCGCCAGCCAGGCGAGGGCGTCGGCGTCCGTGGTGTAACCGGTCTTGATCTTCTTGGTCTTGGGCAGGCCCAGCTCGTCGAAGAGGATCTGCTGCAGCTGCTTGGGGGAGCCCAGGTTGAACGGCCGGCCGACGATCTCGTGGGCCTGCGCGGCGACCGCGCTGACCTCGCCGCCGTATCGCTTCTGCAGCTCGGCCAGGTGCTCGGAGTCCACGGCGATGCCGGCCCGCTCCATGCCGGCCAGGACCGTGACCAGCGGGAGTTCGATGTCCCGCAGCAGGGTGGCAGCGGAGCGGCGTTCAAGGTCCGCGTCGAGGGCGTCGGCGAGCTCGAGGCAGGCCCGGGCCCGCACGGCGTCCGCGTGCGCCTGGTCGGCCTCGCCGGAGCCGTCGAGGGTCAGCTGCTGGCCGCCCGGGACGGGGTCGGCGGACAGGTCGCGATGCAGGTACCGGGCGACGAGATCGGCCAGGTCGAAGGACCGCTGGCCGGGCAGAGCCAGGTAGGCCGCGAGCGCGGTGTCACTGGTGACGCCGGCGAGCGGCAGGCCGAGCTCGGTCAGGGCCAGCATCGGCCCCTTCACGTCGTGGGCGGCCTTCGGCTGGTTCGGGTCGGCGAGCCAGGCGCCCAGCGCCGCCACGTCCGCGGGGGTGAGCAGCGTCGGGTCGAGCCAGGCCGCGGCACCGCCGGCCGCGGCCAGCGCGAGACCGGCGAGCAGGCCGGTGCCGCGCCCCCAGGTGCCCCGGGCGTGCAGGCCGGTACGGCCGGCTCTGTGGGCGTGCTCGGCGAGCCACCGGACCACCTCGCCCGGCCCGAGCACGGTCAGCTCGATCTCGAACCCCTCGTCGGCGGGAGGCGGCGCGATCGCGAGGGCCGCGTAGAGCCGCTCCCGCAGCACCCGGAACTGCAGCGTGTCGAACAGCTGGTGGACGGCCTCCCGGTCCCAGGGCCGCATCCGCAGGCCGGCGGGGACGACGTCGAGCGGCACGTCACGGGACAGCTCCGTCAGGGAACGGTTGCGGATGACCTCGGACAGATGGGCGCGCAGCGACGCCCCGGTCTTCCCGCCGATCTCGTCGGCATGGTCGACCAGTTCGGCCAGCGAGCCAAACTGCTGGATCCACTTGGTGGCGGTCTTCTCCCCCACCCCCGGCACCGACGGCAGGTTGTCGGAGGGATCCCCGCGCAGGGCCGCGAAGTCCGGGTACTGCACCGGGGACAGGCCGTACTTCGCCTGCACTTCGTCGGGGGTGAAGCGGACCATGTCGCTGATGCCCTTGCGGGTCATCAGCACCGTCACCCGCTCGTCGACCAACTGCAGCGCGTCACGGTCACCCGTGACGACCAGCACGTCCATCCCCTCGGCCGCGCCCAGGGTCGCGAGCGTGGCGATCACGTCGTCGGCCTCGTATCCCGGCGCGCTGACCCCCGGCACCGCGAGGGCGTCGCACACCTGGTGGATGAGGCTGACCTGGCCGACGAAGTCGGCCGGGGTCTCAGCCCGACCGGCCTTGTACTCGGCGTACTGGGTGTGCCGGAAGGTCGGGGTCGGCAGGTCCCACGCCACGGCGACATGGGTCGGCCGCTCGTCGCGCAGGACGTTGATGAGCATGGAGGTGAATCCGTACACCGCGTTCGTCGGCTGGCCCGTGGTGGTGGAGAAGTTCTCCACCGGCAGCGCGTAGAAGGCGCGGTAGGCCAGCGAGTGCCCGTCAAGCAGCAACAACCGGGGCGTCGCCGGGGTCGGCTTCGCGGGGCTCGATGGCGCGGGACTCGGCGAGGGCGCGGCCGGGCCGGCCGCGGTGGCCACAGTGGCGGACGCTGCCGGGCTCCCGGACGGGGACGAGGTGGGGGACGAAGTGGTGACGGACACGCGGCGAGTTTAGGCCGTGGGTCGGACAGTTTCGCCGCGAGCGGGCGGACCGACGCGTCGACCACGTCGCTCCGTCACGTCGCTCCGCCGATCGGTCAGGTCCGCCGATCGGTCAGGTCCGTCCGGTCACGGTTTGACGAGGGTCACGGTTTGACGAGGGAGCTGACCGGGCCGAGCACGGTCCGTTTCCCGGCCCGGACCTCGTACACGTAGACCGTCGAACCCTCGACCTCACCATTCTTCCGGAATCTGATGCGCTTGGTGACCCCGGGAACGTCGACCGAGCCGAACCGGGCGAGCACGGCCTCCCGCGTCGCGCCGCTACCGAGCCCGCGCAGCACCTCGATGACGGCGTTCGTGGCGTCATAGGCCTCGCCGGAATAGGTTCCAGGCCGCGCATCGGCGTTGATCGTCTTGTAGTCGGCGACGAACCCCGCCGCCGCAGGATCGCTGTTCGGGTCACCGCAGGGGCAGGTCAGCAGCATTCCCTCGGCGTTGCCGGCACCGGCCTGGCGGATGAGCTGGTCGTCGTTCGCGCCGTCGCCGCTGACGACCTTCCCGGTGTACCCCTTGCTGCGCAGCGCCCTGGTCAGCAACGCGAGTTCCGCGTAGTAGCCCGAGTAATACACGGCATCCGGATTCTCGGCGAGGATCTTCGTGGCCTGGGACGTGTAGTCCTTCGTCGGATTGATGCCGTCGTGGATCACGCGGATTCCTCGGCCGGTCAGGGCCTTCTCGAGCGATCCGGACAAGCCGGTGCCGTATTCGCTCCGGTCGTCGAGAGAGTAGACCTTGTCCACCTTCACGACCTTGGCGAGGTATTCCGCGGCGGCGGATCCCTGCACGGTGTCCGGGGCGATGACCCGGTAGAAGCTGGTGAACCCGAGATCGGTAAGCGCCGGATTGGTGACCGACGGGCTGACCGACAGCAGCCCGGCCCTGCTGTAGAGCGGCTCACTCGACTTCGTCGGTCCGGAGAAGACGGGGCCGACGACGCCGATGACCTTCGGATTGTCGATCAGCTTCTGTGCGGCGGTGGGCCCCTGCTCGGCCATACCCTGATCGTCCGAGGCGACCAGGCGCAGCCTGAACGGCAGATCCTTGCGCCGGTTCGCCAGCTCGACGGCGGTCAGCACCCCGTCGTAGGCGTTGATGCCAAGCTGCTGGTTGTCGCCGGAGAGCGGCCCCTGAAAGCCGATGACGTATTCCTTTTTCCCGTCGTCACCGGACGCACCACCGCCACAGCCGGCAAGGACGGCCGCGGCCGTCAGCACACCCACGGATCCGAGGGCCCCCCACCGCGTCACGCTCGGTCGGGGCACGCCCCGTCGCCGTCCAGGACCCGTCATGACACGCCCTCCCACAGCACATCGCTGCCGCCACCGCCCCCTCGGCGTCAGAACCCGGTCCGCCGCCACCGCATCATTGGCAACCGATCGAAAGCGGATAGTGACGAAAACGTAACCTTCGGAGGGGTGGAAGGGAAGCGCAAAGTGAGCGTGTCGTAACTTGAAGGAGGTTTCGCCGGTGGGTCCGAAAACGAACGACCTGATCGGAGAAGCGAACGACCCGGCAGAACCCGCAACGGCCTGGTCGGAGGATGCCGGTCGCCGCAGCCATTGCGGCAGCCGCCGCAGCGTCATCGCCGGTCGGTCAGTTCTCCGTCTTCAACGGGACGAATCTGCCGCCGAGTACCGTGTAGAGCACGACCGTGGGCGATCGGGTGTCCCCCCAGCGGTCGAAGGCGACGGAGCCGGTGATCCCCGCGAACGAGCCGCTCCCGATCGCCGTCACGAGGTCGTGCCTGGTGGCCGCGTCCACGGTCGTCCGGCCCGGCAGCACCGTGGCCGCTGCGCGGATGATCGCCCTGGCGGCGTCGTACGCATAGGCCGCGACCGCGGGGATGGCCTCGGCCCGCCGCAGCTCCAGCTCCGCGGCTGGCTCGTTCACCCCGGACGTGCCGCGGGTACCGGCGGCCGGCGGCCCGTGGGGCCCCTCCTCCAGGCCCGACCCCGATGCCGGTGCCGATGCCGGTGTCAAGATGCCGTGGACCGCACTCGGGGTGGTGGTGGCGCCCCGGCCGGGCGAGGCGGTCTCCGCTGGATCCTCCTGGCTCCGCAGGTCCGCAGGGTCCTCCTGGCCCCGCGGGCCCAGGGTCCCACTCGGCCGCCCACTCGTGCCAGGCGATTCCACGCCGCCCGAGGCCCCTGGGCGGGTACTGCCCTCGTCATCCGCCGGTCCCCCGAAGCGGTCGGAGTAGTCCGCGACGAAGGCGCCTGAGGACGGCAGCCGAGTCGGCGGGACCAGCGGACCGATGATCAGGTCGCCGTCGGCCGCCGACCTCGCCTCGTCGGTGTAGCGGGACTGGAGCAACGCGTCCGAACCGAGTACCTGGATCGACGTTCCCGCGTCGGCGAGCCGGGCCCGCAGTTTCCCGGCGAAGGCCGCACCCATCGAGACATAGACCAGATCGGGGGCGTCCTCCTCAATCGCCCGCGCGGTGCCGGCGATCTCGGATCCATCCGTCTCGTCCCCCCGGACCTGGTATACCGATGTCACCGACGCGCCGAGGGCGGCGGCGCGCGCCGCGAAGCGGGCGCCCAGAGTCGTGCCGTATCTCGGTTCGCCGTCGACGACGGCGATACGCTTGCGGCCGAACGTCCTGACCGCGTACTCGGCGGCGACCCGGGCCTGGCGCTCGTCCGTTCCGGCCAGGCGGAAGTAGGACGGGAAGGGCCGGGTGCGCGGCCGGGAACCGGAATCGGTCAGTGTCGGGTCCGCGTTCGACGGGGAGACGACGGGGATGCCCGCGGCGCTCAGCGTGGGCAAGGACACCTTCGCGACGAGTGAGCTCAGCGGCCCGACCACGCCGATGACCTGATTGTTCGCCACGAAGGCGTCCACGGCCTGCGCTCCCCCGTCCGGACGGGACAAGTCATCGTGGGCGGACAGCTCGATGCGCCAGCCCGGGATGGCCCCGGACTTGTTGGCCTCGTCGACCGCGAGCGTGACGGCGTTGCGCGCGCTCACCCCGTCCGTGGAGAGATCCCCGGACAGCGGCGCCATCACACCGAGGGTGGCGACCCGGATGACGCCGGCGTCATCGCCGGCGCCAAGGCTGGCGGCCAGCGTGAACCCCAGGACCGAGGGCACCGCGAGGATCAGGACGGCGAGAGCCGCGAGCGCCGCGCGCCCGCGACCGGTGCGCGATCTGGCCCGGGTCCACCGCCCGATCGAACCGGCCATCGACGCGAGAGACGCCCGCGACGAATCGCTCACCCGGCTTCCGGGATCACGGACACGGAGGTCACGAGCCCGGCAACGCCTCACCCGACAGCACGGCCTCGGCGACCGCCCGCATCGTCCGGCGCTGGTTCATCGAGGTGCGCTGAATCCAGCGGAAGGCATCCGGCTCGGTCATGCCGTGCTCGGTCTGCAGCACGCCCTTGGCCCGCTCGATGATCTTCCTAGCCTCCAGGCGCCCCTGCAGGTCCTCCACCTCGGCCTCGAGGCTCACGATCTCGGTGAACCGGCTCATCGCCATCTCGATCGTGGGCAGCAGGTCCTTCTTCTGGAACGGCTTGACCACGTAGGCCATGGCGCCGGCCTCACGGGCACGTTCCACCAGCTCCCGCTGGCTGAAGGCGGTGAGGATGACGACGGGAGCGATACGGTCTTTCGCGATCTTCGCGCCGGCCTCGATGCCGTCCATCCTCGGCATCTTCACATCGAGGATGCACAGGTCGGGGCGGAGCTTGCCGGCGAGGTTGACGGCCATCTCGCCGTCGCCCGCCTCCCCGACCACCTCGTAGCCCTCCTCCTGGAGCATCTCCCTGAGGTCGAGCCGGATCAGCGCTTCGTCCTCGGCGATCAAAACCCGGCGCGGGTTCGAGGAGGGTTGGCTCATCGAGTCGGACTCCTGGTCTCGGAGGTGCGTCCCTAGTGTGACAGGACGGACGATCGGGGTGGCCGTCCCGCCCCGGGCACGGAGGGCGGGAGGTCGAAACGCACCCTACCCGGATAGAGTCTTCAAGGAGAGGTTCCGGCCAGGTTCGACGGCGATCTCCTCGCCCTCGTCCCGCCCGGTTCCTCCGCCCGTTCCACTTGCCCCAACTCGCCCCTGTTACGTCTGATCCAACACGCTCCACCCGCCGGCCCCGGTACTCCAACGGCAGAGAGACGGTGCTCAAACCACCGACAGTGTGGGTTCGAATCCCACCCGGGGTACGTACAGCATCCACACGCCGAAGTGACGACGCGGATGCATTCCGTGTGGTGAGCCGGACTGGTGCCGGTGGCGGCGCCGCCGAGGCGACAGCGGCCACCGCCTCGATCCGGTCAGCCTGAAGTCTGATCATGATGCTGGCTTCCTGGGCCTCGTGGTGTACCTGGACTGTGAGCTGCGTCAACTCGTAGAACTCGCGCTGGATCTCCTCGGGGGCGTCGTGGAGGCTCAGGCGCAGCCGGGGCAGCGCGCCGAGCAGGGCGGCGCCGTCGACGGTGGGCCGGTTTGAGGTCTGCACGTCGTCCGCAGCGGCAGCGTCGAGGGTTTCCAGTTCGGCGGCTTTGGCGCGCCGCTGTTCCTCGAGCCCGTTGTAGGACTTCCGCAGCCCCTGGCTGAACGGGTCGTCGGGGTCGGCGTCCTGTGCCTGGCGCAGAATGTTCTGCTGGCGGCGGGGCAGGTCCGCGAGGGTGCGCTCCATGGCGACGCGGCGTGCCTGCCGATCCTCGGTTTCCCGGTCGCCCGTCGTCGCGAGTTCAGCGAGGTAGGTCTTCGTCCTGTCGGGGCCGAACAGCCGGTCGGCGTAGAACTCGGTGAGGGCGTAGAGGATGACGTCCTCGCGGATGTAGAACGTCCGGGATGCCCGTCGTACGCGTCGGGTCCGCCGCCGCGGTCGTTCGGGCGCGGCCGGCACTGGTAATAGGGGCTGCCGTGCCGGAGGGTGCCGGCCATCCGGCGGCCACACCTCGTACTCGGCCACGGACTGGTTGATCCGCCGCTGCAGCAGCGACGCCTGCGGGCCATCAAGCCGAATCGGCTCGTTCCAGGCGAACAGCGGCACCCCAGCGCGTTCCAGCGCCCGCTCGACCGAGAGGTTCTCGTACATCCGCCGGGCGATCCGGGACATCGACTCGCAGATCACGACATCGAACCGGCGGCCCGGCGACGCGACCTCGGCCAGCAGATCATCGATCCCGTCGTCCCGCGCGATGGGAACATCGAACCGGGTCACATCGGCCGGCACATGGCCAGTCCCGAAGAGGCCCCATTACTGCAGCCGTCACCTAAACTGGACTGCGCCGCCCGTGGATGCGGGTCTATTAGAAGCCCTCGTCGACGAGTACCGCACCCTTCTCGATGAGGACATAGGCCCTCGCCCACCCGTCACCGACGACCCGGGAGCGGACTTCCACGTGCAGGCGGCCCTGGAAGATCTCCAGAGAGAAGCCGCCGTACATGCCCGGGACCGACAGATAAAGGGCGTCAGTGCCGTCCTCGGAGAGCACCTCGGTGGCGACGTCGCGCAGCCGGACCGCCAACGTCGGGCGGATCGTCGACTCGACGAGCGATGCAAGGTGCCTGTCCCACGCCTCGAACCGGCCGGTCCCGCTAGTCCGGCTCCGTGGCGTCAGGACGTCGGCCAAGTGCTCGTGGCCGCGTTTGCGGGCGATGTCGACCGGCCGCAGTCTCTTAGCATCACGCAGCGTGCGCCACGCGCCGTACGCGATAAGTGCGGCCGCCACATCAACAGGGGCTCCGTGCCAGGCAGCCTGGTGAAGCGGGGTGAACCAGGACGTACCGCCGACCCGACACTGGTTGACGTCGATCGACCGGTCCGCACCCAGCAGCCTGAGCAGGTTGCTCCAGTTGCCATCGCGCGCGGCATCGGCGACGGCGTCGAGGCGCGCGAGGCGCTTGGGCGGCAGGTCGGCGCGGTCGAGGGCTCCCGGCCAGACCCTCGTCGTCTTCGCCTCGCCAGGCCGGGAGTCGGTGTTTACCGGGATGGCCCGGTACCAGGCGGCGAGCGCGGAGAGCACGGCGCCGAACTGGCCGTTCTCCACACACCCGCCCAGGTTGCCCTCGATGAAACGGTCGGACCGGACGAACGCGGTCGCGGCGCGGACGGCATCCGCCGCACCGAGCGGGAGGCCCGCATCGAAGTT
>NZ_CDWRCM010000016.1:0-15130 GCF_977927585.1 Frankia sp. CcWB2
TCCAGATCCAGAAGACGATGACCGCCAGCGGCACGGCCCGGTCGGCCCCGCGCCACCAGGGGTGCTCGGCGACCAGCTGGAACTGGGTCTCCACCTCGACGACCCCGAGGGCGAGCCCGCCCGCCAGCACCATCGGGAAGGAGCGGAACCGCGCGACCAGCGCGACCGCCAGCGCCGGGACGATGAGCAGGAGCAGGTTCGCCGAGGACAACGGGTTCTGCAGCGGCGCGAGCAGGACCCCGCCGAGACCGGCCAGCGCGCTGCCGGCGCCCCAGGCCGCGGCGGCGACGGTGTCCGCCGACCAGCCGAAGGTCGCGGCGGCCCGGAGGTTCTCCGCCGCCACCGTCGCGGCGAGGCCCACCGTGGTGAACCGGAACACCGCCCAGAGCCCCGCGACCAGCACGGCGACCACGGCCAGCCGGACAAACACGGACACGCCGACGGGCTCGTCGAACAGCGTGATCCTGCCGGTCGGCAGCACCGTCGGGGAGGTGCGCACGGCACCGGCGAACATCAGCGTCAGCGACGACTGCAAGATGATCAGCAGACCGAGCGTCGCCATCAGCCGCAGCAGCGAGGTCGCCTCGCGCAGCCGCCGCATCACCAGCAGGTGGAACACGACCCCGATGGCGGTCGTCGACAGCACGGCCAGCGGCGCCGCGAGGCCGAGCGGCAGCCCCCACCCCGCATGCAGCCCATGGAAGGCATAGGCCGCCCAGGCCAGCAGCGCGCCCTGGGCCAGGTTGAGCACACCGGCCCCACGGGCGATGACCACCACACCCGAGGCCACGAGGGCGTAGAGCGCGCCCGTGCCCAGGCTGAGCAGGGCGTAGCCCATGACGTCGTTCAACGGCGGCCCACCCTGCTCCGGGCACCGCGGAACGGCGCCTCGATCATCCCCTCAGTGGCCCCCCACCAATGGTCGCCGGCTCTCCTCGATCGCGATGAGCGGCGTGAGCCCACCGGAAAATCCGCAGCCAGGCCATTGATCACGTAATCATGGCAACCGAGGTGACGGTACGACCGGACAGACCGATAAGGCAATCAAACCAGCCACAACAGCCACCGAATCCCATGAGAGCTACCGAAGCTCGCAAAAGCCACCTAACCCCACGGATTGGCCAGGGGTGACGGAACGCGGACACACCGCGGAACGCCCGGGATGGCACCATCGGACGAACGCTCGATGGCGGAGGAACGCTCGATGGCGGAGGAACGCTCGATGGCGGAGGAACGCTCGATGGCGGACGAACACGGCTACAGGGGTGGAAACGGATGAGGGACCTGGTACCTGGCGCGAACGGGCCGTTGCCTCCCGGCCCTGTCTCGGTCCGGCTCGCCGGTCCCTTCGACGTCTGTGCGCTCGTCACCGGCGCGAACGGCAAGGTCGCCGCGGACAACGACTTCGTGTTCTACAACCAGCCCAGAGCGCCGGGCGTGGCGCTCTCGGGCAGCGCGGTGACCGTCGATCCGGGCCGGCTGCACCCGGGCGCCGAACGTGTCGTGATCGCCGCCAGCCCCGAGGACGGTACGACGCCCTTCGGACGGCTGCCAGCTCTCGCCGTCACCATCCATAATGATCATGATGCCCTCATCGCCCGCTTCGCGCCGCCGCCGTTGTCCCGCGAGACCGTGGTCACGCTGGTGGAGATCTACCGGCGCGGCCCCGCGTGGAAGATCCGGGCGGTGGGGCAGGGGTACGCGGACGGCCTCGCCGGTCTCGCCCGGGACTTCGGAGTCGCCGTCGGCAACGGCGGCAACGGCGGCAACGGCCAACACGACCAGGGCCAACGCCGTGCCCCTCCCCGGTACCCCGACTCCACGGGTCGGGGTACCGGGGAGGGCGGTCTGACCCTCGTGCTCGCGCGGGTCGTCACGCTCACCAATGCCGAGCGCGCCCGGGAGGGTCTCGCGCCGCTGACCGTCGACGACCGTCTGGCCGCCGCCGCGGAGGCGCACAGCGTGGACATGGCGACCCGTGGCTTCTTCGCGCACACCAGCCCGGAGGGACGCACGGTGTCCGACCGGGTGAGCGCCCTGGGCTACCGCTACGCCCAGGTCGCCGAGAACATCGCCGCCGGCCAGAACAGCGCGGACGAGGTGGTGACGGGATGGATGAACAGCCCCGGCCACCGGGCGAACATCCTCATCCCGCGGCTGCGCCAAATCGGCATCGGGCAGGCCACCGGCGGCGAATATGGTTTCTGCTGGACGCAGGTCTTCGGTACCCTGCTCTGAACTGGCACTCTGCCTGCTGGGTCGAACGGATCACGATTTTCCTGCGCCGGTCCCAAAGAACCGCCAGAACCGGTGACATCGCCGCCGCAGGCGAAAAACCTGCGCAACCCGGCTGCGCACGTTCCGCCGGAACCGATGGGAAAGACAACGTCACAAGTCTTCGCCCACGCCTGGAGAAGTCCGCGTCGAATCTCCGGACAACGGCGTTCGGCCATGCCCGCGAACCACTGATCTAGCGTCCTTCCTGGTTGAGTCAGCTTTCATCGACAAGCTCGACCTGCGTTCCACAACCCAGGACAGGACTGGAGAATGCGTACAGAGGATCAACGGGACGGGACGGCGTCCCAACCCAGGAGATATTCGAACGGCCGTCATGCGCGGACTCAAGCACGTCGCCACCGGCTCGGCGGTCTGCTGCTCACCCTCACCGTGGCCCTGATGACCGGGGCGTTGACCGGACCTGCCCGCGCGCAGACCCCGACGATCATCGAGGACGGCACCATCGGCACCGGGATCAACCAGGTCTCCTACTCGGCGGGGTGGGCGAAGTGCAGCGGCTGCATTACCTCTCCGAACAACAGCTTCTACTACTCGGCGACCGCCGGTAGAGTTGCCACGATCCGCTTCAGTGGAACGCAGGTCAACCTCTACGGCGCCAAGGGCCCGATCGGGGGATTCAGCACGGTCCGCCTGGACGGCGGCCTGCCCACCAGCGTCGACACCTACTCGCCAAACGCGACCGTCACCCTGCTCTACAGCTCGGACAAGCTCACCGCCGGCACGCACACCCTGACGCTGACGAACACCGGGCAGCGCAACACCTCCTCGAGGGGCAACAACGTCGGTTTCGACCGGGCGGAGATCACCACCGGAGCGAACCCGCCGCCGGCCCCGCCGTCCTACGCCGGGCCCCGCTCGGGCAAAGGGTGGCTGACCGGCACCTATCCCGACCCGGTGATGAACCAGCAGAACCTGGAGTCGTTCTGCACCTGGCGCGGCGCGCCCTGTGACTTCACCCTGCTCTACACCACCCGGAACAACTGGGGGAACGTCAGCCAGCCGGTGGACCTGCTGCGGACCTTCGCCACCTGGCCCGGCCGGTTGATCATCTCCATCCCACCCTTCCCGGAGAACATCGGCGCCAGCAACGAGACGTGCGCCACCGGGGCCTACGACGAGTACTGGAAAACCTTCGGCCGCGTCCTGAACGCCTACGGCCGGCAGAACTCCTACCTGCGGCTCGCCTGGGAGGGCAACGGCGACTGGTACGAGTGGTCCGCCACCAACCCCACGGCCTACATCAACTGCTGGCGTCACGTCGCGGACGCCATCAACTCGACCGCGGAGCCGGACCCCATCCTGTGCTGGTGCCTCAACGCTCACTACTCGCAGAACCCGCCGAGCCACAACCCGATCGACATGTACCCGGGTGACGCCTGGGTGGACGGGGTCGGCCTCGACGCGTACGACCACTGGCCGCCGTCCCGGACGAAGGCCGAGTTCGACGCCCAGGCTAACGCCCCCGGTGGGCTGAACTACTGGTTCAACTTCGCCCGCGCGCACAACAAGCTCTTCGGTGTCGGCGAATGGGGGGTGGTGAGTGGCAGCGGAAACAACGGCGGTGGCGACAACGCCAATTACGTCCAGTGGATGTACGACTGGTTCGTGGCCCATGCGGGCAAGGGGCTGGCCTACGAGTACTACTTCAACAACTGCGACCCGAACAACGTCGGTTCGAACCTGTACCGACCGCTCAGCGCCGCGTGTCTCTACCTGAACCGGCAGGCGGGCGCCCGCTATAAACAGCTCTACTCCAGGCAGTAGGGTCCGGGGGTGATGCCGGGTGCCGCCCGCCGACGACGATCAGTGGGCGGCACCCCTCCCCCCGAGGAGGTCCTCAGCCGGGCCGCCGGTCGCGGCAGGGGCGTAGCTCGACCGATTCGTAGGCCGCCGGGATGTACCACGATTCGCGGCCGTCGTCCCACCGGACGATGAACGGTGGCCGGCCGCTCTCGCCACGAATCTTGAGTATCACACCGTGGCGCTCGGTACGACCCGTTGCCGAATTACGCACGACGAGGCGGTCCCCGACCCTGGCGTACATGATGTTTCCGGTGTACATCAAGATTCCCTCCCGCGATCTGTTCGCGGCCCGTTCGCGGCCTGTTCCGGCATCAGTGCGCCACCACTCCGTCGAACAGGTCGGTTTCCACGCCGGAACCCGAGCCCGGGCCCACCGTCCCCCGGGCCAGCACGAAGTTCTCGGTGGCCTTCGCTGACCGGCCGTTCCCGTCGACCAGGGCGAAGAAGAATCCGTCCACGGTCATCTGGCTGCGGTGGGCCCGCATCGCCGCGATCTTCGCGGCGAAGAAGCCCGGCGCCTCGATCGTCGTGGTGACCTTGGTATCGGGAACCGACAGCAGCATGTCCGAGGGCATCGTGATCCCCTCGGGGACCGTCTTCGCCAGGTCGGACCGCCAGATGCGGTCCACCGCGGACTCGACCGCGGAGTGGGACAGCGCCGTCTCGTACAACTTCGAGACCTGCCAGGTCGGACCCGCGTCGGGAGCGAAGTCCGGATCGGCCGCGTCGGCGAAGGCCCGGGCGGTGACGTCGTGCGCCCTGATGTGATCGGGATGGCCGTAGTCCCCGATCGCGTCGTAGGTCACCATCACCTGCGGCCGAACCTCCCGCACGATCCGCACGAGCGCCTCGGACGCGTCGTCCATGTTCGCCCGCCAGAAGCAGCGCGGGTCGTCGTTCGCGGGGCTGTCCAACATGCCGCTGTCCCGCCAACGACCGGCGCCCCCGAGGAAGCGGTAGTCGCTGACACCGAGCTCGGCACACGCCCGTTCCAGCTCCCCGATCCGGTATCCGCCGAGCTGGTCCGCGCGGTCCGCCCGCAGGTTGGTCAGCTCGGGGAGCAGCACCTCGCCCATCTCGCCCAGCGTGCACGTGACAAGGACCACCTGGGTGTCGGGATCGGCGGCGTAGCGGGCCATCGTCGCCCCGGTCGCGATCGTCTCGTCGTCGGGATGAGCATGGACGAA
This sequence comes from Frankia sp. CcWB2, assembly GCF_977927585.1. NCBI lineage: Bacteria > Bacillati > Actinomycetota > Actinomycetes > Frankiales > Frankiaceae > Frankia > Frankia sp. CcWB2. The sequence continues at coordinate 5,289 of NZ_CDWRCM010000016.1, forward strand.
CACGATCCGACGGGCAGGCAGCGCACCGGAACCTTGAGTAACCGGCATGGCTTGACGGTAGGGGCGCCCCACGGACGGCGCATCTCGACTATCGAACCGGTAACTTACGGATACAGAGCCCGCAATCGCGCCGTTAACCCATAAGAGATAAACAGCTCACAGATCGACGAATCGACGAAGGCGGGCGGAAAGAACAAAGATCTTCATCCAAGCATGATCCGGGGAACGGGAAGGGCATGAGTGATGCACCCGCCAGACAGGACGTCCGATGGACTCGGGAGGCCATTCGCCGAGTCGAGGCCGACACCAACAGATCGGCGGACACCCACCTGTTCCCCCTGCACCTGTGGCCGGCGGAACGGGGCGTGGACATCTATCTGAAGGACGAGTCGACGCATCCCACCGGCTCGTTGAAACACCGCCTGGCCCGGTCGCTGTTCCTCTACGGGCTGTGCAACGGCTGGATCCGGGAGGGGACGACGATCGTCGAGGCGTCCTCCGGGTCGACGGCGGTCTCGGAGGCCTACTTCGCCCGCATGCTCGGACTCCCCTTCATCGCCGTCATGCCCGCCTCGACCAGCGCTCAGAAGATCGCCCTGATCGAACGTGAGCGGGGTCGCTGCCATCTGGTGGCGGACGCCACCACGGTGTACGCGGAGGCCAGGCGGCTTGGCCGAGGCCACGAACGGTCACTACATGGACCAGTTCACCTACGCGGAACGAGCGACGGACTGGCGCGGCAACAACAACATCGCCGAATCGATCTTCAATCAGATGGCGTTGGAGCGCCATCCCATCCCCACCTGGATCGTCGTCGGCGCCGGCACCGGGGGCACCAGCGCCACGATCGGGCGTTATCTGCGGTACCGGCAGCACAACTGCGCGCTGTGCGTCGTCGATCCCGAGGGCTCGACGTTCCACCGCGCCTGGTCCACCGGCGACCCGCACGCCACCGGCGGGCACTCCCGCATCGAGGGCATCGGCCGCCCACAGGTGGAGCCGAGCTTCCTCCCCGACGTCGTCGACCGGATGATCACCGTGCCCGACGTGGCGTCCGTCGCGGCCATGTTGTTCCTGGAGACGCTGACGGGCCGCCGGACGGGTGCCTCCACCGGGACGAACCTCTGGGGCGCGGTGCGGCTCGCCTGCGAACTGGTGTCCTCTGGTCACCGCGGCAGCGTGGTCACCCTGATCTGCGACGGCGGCGAACGGTACGCCGACACGTACTATTCCGGTTCCTGGCTCGACGCGGCCGGCCTCGACCCGCGGCCGTTCACCGAGATCCTGCGCCAAGCCGTGACCTCCACAACCTGGCCGGGCTGACACGGCCTGGCCGGCGCGGTGGCGACCCACCGAAAGCGATGCTACGGTTCCTCCGATCACTAAATGCTACCGGCAAATTACCTACTGCGGTGATTTTATGCGGAACCTGTCGCAGGACCCGGCCGGACAACGACCGGCGGACTCCGAGCCCGCCCGGCACGGCGGGACGATTCTAATCGCCGAGGACGACGCCGCGTTGCTCGAGGTCGCCCGGCGGATCCTGAGCCGCAACGGCTACGAGGTGCTGGCGGCTTCCACCGCCCTCGACGCGTGCTCGATCGCAATCGAGCACCGGGGCGACATCCACCTGCTGCTCACGGACGTCATCATGCCGCGCATGCAGGGCACGGAACTCGCGAACCGCATCCGGGCCCAGCAACCCGGCATCCGGGTACTCTACATGTCGGGCTACGCCGATCCCGTCCTCACCGCGCAGGGGAAGCTGGACCCAGGGGTATCGCTGTTGACCAAACCTTTCTCCGAACGCACCCTGCTGGACAAGGTCCGGCAGGTCCTCGATGCTCCCCGCTGACCGGCCGCGTACCCGGGGGGGGGGACGCAGGGACGTTCAGGGAGAGACCGGCCGTCCGCGCAGGACGATGAGGTCCGGGGCGCCGAGCACCGCGACGTCGGCCCGCGGGTCGCTCGGATACACCACCAGATCGGCCCAGGCGCCCTCGGACAGGCCCGGATAACCGAGCCAGGAGCGGGCCCCCCAGGTCGCCGCGTCGAGCGCGGCCGCCGCCGGCAGCCCGGCCAGGCGGAGCTCGGCCACCTCCGCGGCGACCAGCCCGTGCGGGAGGCTTCCCCCGGCGTCGGTACCGACGAAGATCGGGATGCCGGCATCGTAGGCCGCCCGCACGGTGTCATGGCGCCGGGCGTGCAGGGCGCGCATGTGCCGGGCATAGGCGGGGAACTTCGCCTCGGCGCCCGCGGTGATGTCCTCGAAGGTCGAGATGTTCACCAGGGTCGGCACGATGGCGACCCCCCGCTCGGCGAACAGCGGGATCGTGTGCTCGGTGAGACCGGTGGCGTGCTCGATGCAGTCGATCCCCGCCTCGACGAGATCCGCGAGGGAGTCCTCGGCGAAGCAGTGGGCGGTGACTCGGGCTCCGGCGGCGTGCGCCGCGTCGATCGCGGCCTTCGCCACGTCCGCGGGCCAGCACGACGCCAGGTCGCCCAGCCCGCGGTCGATCCAGTCGCCGACGAGCTTCACCCACCCGTCGCCCCGGTCGGCCTGCGCGAGGACCTCGGCGACGAGGTCGGCCGGCTCGACCTCCGCCGCGTAGTTGCGGAGGTACCGCCGGGGCCGGGCGATGTGCCGGCCGGCCCGCACCAGCCGGGGCAGGTCGTCACGGGCGTCGATCCACCGGGTGTCGGCCGGGGAGCCGGCGTCGCGCAGCAGCAGCGCGCCCGCCGCCCGGTCGGTGATGATCTGCTGCTCGGTGGTGGGCCTGTCGACGGCGCCGTGCGCGGCGAGGCCGACATGGCAGTGAGCGTCGACGAGGCCGGGCAACACCCATCCGGAGACCGTCCGTACGTCCCGGGCCGCCGCACCGGTGGGGGCGGAGAAGGTGATCCGGCCGTCGACGACCCAGACCTCGTCACGGACATCCGTCGGACCGACCAGCACGCCGCCACGGATCCGCAGCGTCGGCACGCTCATATTCACGTCATATCCCTATCATCGTCGTCCGGTCACCGGCGCGCCGGCACCAGGCCCGTGGCGAGGACGCGCCGCCTGATCGGGCCCCGGAAGCACTCAGACGTCGAGCTGCGACTCGACGGCGCGCAGCCGATGACGGGCCAGCGCGAGGTTCGCGCGCGACTTGTCGAGCACCAGATAGAGGAACAGGCCACGGCCGGAATGGCTCTGCAACAACCGGATCAGATGATACTGGCGACCCAGCGTGATCAGGATGTCCTCGATGGTGTCCTGAAGCCCGAGACTCTCCATCGTCCGAATCTTCGCCCGGATGACCTCGGTGTTTCCGGCCGCGGCGATCTCGAGATCGATCGCATGCGTGTTACCGGCCGTTCCGAGGGTCATTCCACTGGTGAAGTCGACGAGGGCAGCCCCAAGCGCCCCGCTTATCTCGAGCGATTCCTTCAGGGCAATGTCGACGCTGTTCATATCGCCTCCCGTGTGTTCGAGGTCGACGGCAGCTCCGACGCTGCCCCCGTTGTGCACTGGCGCCAGTTCACGCGAACCGCGTGTTGGCAGTGGTCCCCGCAACCAGTCCCCCCGCAGCCAGTCCCCGTAGACCGGAAACCGCCCGATCTACGACCGCTCGCACAACTTTAAGCCCACCCGACCGGATCGCGTGCGGGTGGGCGGAAAAAATGGGCTCGGTGGACGGGCGGACCACACGCCGAACCAGAAAAAGAGATGGCGATTCACTCGAAAAAACCCGACCGCCCCGCCGCGAAAGGTCCACCTCATCGAATATGTTGCACGAGAGCCTGAAGATGACAGATCACGTGCCGGCGGAGGTCGGTCCGGCGAGGAGTCGGGTGCCGTCGGGAAGGTTGCCCGAGGCTTCGGCGTCGCGGAGGTACTCCCACAGGACCCGTTGCAACTCGACGGCGGCACGGGTCGGCTCGACGTCGCGGCGACGCGCCAGCCCGATGGTGCGTTGCAGCCCCGGGAGCACGAACGGGGTGACCCGCATGCCGAGCCGGTGGGCAACCGTGCTCGGAATCACCGCGCTGCCCAGACCCGCCGCGACGAAACCGAGCACGGCGTCCATCTCCCCGCCCTCGATCGCGAAAATCGGCTCGAATCCGGCCTCCCGGCAGGCCGTCACGGTGGCCTCCCGCAGGTCGTAGCCGCGGCGGAACATCACCATCGGGTGGTTGCGCAGATCGGCCACGGTTAGCGGGCGCCCGGCGACGATCGGTGGCTCGTCCAGCGACGAGACGAGGACCAGGCTCTCGCGGATCAGCGGCGAGGTCGCCAGTGCCGGGTCGCTGCTCTGCAGCGGAAGGATGATCAACGCCAGGTCCAGGCTGCCCGCGGCCAGATCGCGGACAAGGTCGCGTGATCCCCCCTCCTCGACCAGCAGGCGGATGCCCGGGTACCGCTGGTGGAACAGTCGCAGCACGTCGGGCAGGAAGCCGGTGCACAGGCTCGGGGTGGCACCGAGGCGCACCGTGCCGTGGCGCAGGTCGAGCAGCTCGGTGACCCGCTGGCGGGCGGTCTCGGTGTCGGTGAGGATGCGCCGGGCGAGCGGCAGGAGCGTCTCCCCCGCCGGGGTCAGGCTGATGTTCCCCCGCGCGCGGTTAAACAAAGGTGTGCCCAGCTCCTGCTCCAAGGCGCGGATCTGCTGGGACAGGGACGGCTGGGCGACATGCACCCGCTGGGCGGCCCGGGTGAAGTGCCGGGTCTCCGCGACGGCGACGAAATAGGCGAGTTGGTGGAGCTGCACGCCGCCAGCGTAGACGTCGATAGGACGGCACTATCGAGTCCAGGTTTATCATGTCTTGGACCACTGGAGGGAGTACGCTCTAGGGTGCGCTCGTGGCTGTGACAACCCCGGCGCGATCGGCGTCCCCTGCGCCCACCCCGCGGCCCCCGCGATCTTCGTCCGTCCTGCGCAACCTGTGGCGGTCAACCATCGGCAAAAAGACCGTGATGGCCGTCACCGGGCTGCTGATGCTCCTGTTCCTGATCGCTCACATGCTCGGGAACCTGAAGATTTTCTTCGGCCCTAACGACTTCGACCAGTACGCCGGCTGGCTCCGGGCGATCGGCGAGCCGATCCTGCACGATACGTGGTACCTATGGATCCAACGCGTCGTGCTGGTGCTGGCCGTGGGCCTGCACGCGGTGTCCGCGTACCAGCTCAGCCGGCGTGACCTGCGGGCCCGGCCGACAAAGTACGTCCACCGCCAACGAGCCCGGGCCAGCTATGCCACGCATGTGATGCGCTACGGGGGAATCACCCTCGCGTTGTTCATCGTGTACCACATCCTCGATTTCACGACGCTGACCCTCAACCGACACGGGGTCGAAGGTGCCGCCTACGACAACGTCGTGTCGAGTTTCAGCGTGTGGTGGGTCACGCTCATCTACATCGCCGCCATGATTTCCCTCGGGCTCCACATCCAGCACGGCTTCTGGAGTGCGGCCCAGACGCTCGGTGTCAACAACCCGAAACGGGACCGAGTTTTCAAGGCCTCCGCCAATGCCCTCGCGGTTCTCCTCACGGTGGGATTCGTGATCGTCCCGGTGTCGGTTCTCGCCGGCCTGGTGGATTGACGGCACGGCACTGGGCCGACGGGTCGCTGGGCCGACGGGTCACTGCACTGGTGGATTGAACAGCCGACGGCTCCGCGGCCAACATTGCGCGGCGCGGTGCCGGAAGCATGGGAAGGGCTGACATGTCGTTTTACAACCTCGGTGCCGACATCGCCGACACCGCGGCGCCGGACGTACCGATCGAGCAACGCTGGGACAAGCGACGCTTCACCGCCAAGCTGGTCAACCCGGCCAACCGGCGCCGCCACACCGTGATCGTCGTCGGCACGGGGCTCGCCGGTGGCGCCGCCGGCGCCACCCTCGCCGAGCAGGGCTACCGGGTCATCCAGTTCTGCTACCAGGACTCGCCGCGCCGGGCGCACTCCATCGCCGCCCAGGGCGGCATCAACGCGGCGAAGAACTACCGCAACGACGGCGACTCGGTCCACCGGCTGTTCTACGACACGGTGAAGGGCGGCGACTTCCGCTCCCGGGAGTCCAACGTCTACCGTCTCGCGCAGACGTCCACCCAGATCATCGACCAGTGCGTGGCGCAGGGTGTGCCCTTCGCCCGGGAGTACGGCGGCCTGCTCGACACCCGCTCGTTCGGCGGTGTGCAGGTCTCGCGGACCTTCTACGCCCGGGGCCAGACGGGTCAGCAGCTGCTGATCGGCGCCTACCAGGCGCTGTCCCGGCAGATCGACGCCGGCGGCGTGGAGATACACCCGCGCACCGAGATGCTCGACCTGATCGTCATCAACGGGCACGCCCGCGGCATCGTCGCCCGCGACCTGGTCACCGGCCAGGTCTCCACCTACCTCGCCGACGCCGTCGTGCTCGCCACCGGCGGGTACGGCAACGTGTTCTACCTGTCGACGAACGCCAAGAACTCCAATGCCAGCGCGATCTGGCGGGCGCACCGGCGCGGGGCGTATTTCGCCAACCCGTGCTACACCCAGATCCATCCGACCTGCATCCCCCGCTCCGGCGACTACCAGGGCAAGCTCACGCTGATGAGCGAGTCGCTGCGCAACGACGGCCGCATCTGGGTGCCGAAGAAGGCGGGCGACACCCGCTCGCCCGACACCATCCCGGAGAACGAGCGCGACTACTACCTCGAGCGGATCTACCCGGGGTTCGGCAACCTGGTCCCCCGTGACATCGCATCGCGGGCGGCGAAGTACCAGTGCGACGCCGGCCGCGGCGTAGGCCCGGGCGGGCTCGGCGTCTACCTCGACTTCGCCGACGCCATCAAGCGGATGGGCGAGGACAAGGTCCGCGAGAAGTACGGCAACCTGTTCGAGATGTACGAGCGGATCACCGCCGAGGACCCGTACAAGGTGCCGATGCGGATCTACCCGGCCGTCCACTACACCATGGGCGGGCTGTGGGTGGGCTACGATCTGCAGAGCAGCATTCCGGGGCTCTTCGTGATCGGGGAGGCGAACTTCTCCGACCACGGCGCCAACCGTCTCGGCGCGAGCGCGCTGATGCAGGGTCTCGCCGACGGCTACTTCGTGCTGCCGCCCATGCTGGGTGACTACATCGCCTCGACGAAGCTGGGCGCGGTCGACGCGAGCCATCCCGCGGTCGCGGAGACGGCGGCCGAGGCGACGGGCCGGCTGACCCGCCTGCTCACCGTGAACGGCGACCGCACCGTCGACTCGTTCCACCGTGAGCTCGGCGAGATCATGTGGGACGAGTGCGGGATGGCGCGCAGCGAGGACGGCCTGCGCAAGGCGCTGGGGCGTCTTCCGGAGCTGCGCGAGGAGTTCTGGCGACAGGTCAAGGTGCCAGGCGGCGCGGGTAGTGTCAACCAGAGCCTGGAGCGGGCGAACCGGGTGTCGGACTTCCTCGAACTCGGCGAGCTGATGTGCGTCGACGCCCTGCACCGCGAGGAGTCCTGCGGGGGGCACTTCCGGGTCGAGAGCCAGACCCCGGACGGCGAGGCCCTTCGCGACGACGACCGGTTCGCCTACGTCGGGGCCTGGGAGTTCGCCGGCACGGAAACCCCGCCGGTGCTGCACCGCGAGGTTCTGGAGTTCGAGCACGTCCACCTCGCCCAGCGTAACTACGCGTGAGGCGGTGCCGGTCAATGGATCACGACTGTACGAGGAGCCGACCGTGAAGCTCACCCTTCGGATCTGGCGCCAGGCCGGACCGGACGAGCCAGGCCGCATGGTCACCTACGAGGTGCCCGACGCGAACCCGGACATGTCCTTCCTCGAACTGCTCGACGTGCTCAACGAGCGACTGACCCTGCAGGGCGAGGAGCCAGTCAGCTTCGACCACGACTGCCGCGAGGGCATCTGCGGCGCCTGCGGAGTGGTCATCAACGGCCAGGCCCACGGCCCCCGGGAACGAACCACCACCTGCCAGCTGCATGTGCGGGAGTTCTCCGACGGGGACGTCATCGACGTCGAGCCGTGGCGCTCGGTCGCATTCGGCGTCGTCCGCGACCTGATGGTGGACCGCTCCGGCCTCGACCGGATCATCCAGGCCGGCGGCTACATCAGCGCCCCGACGGGCAGCGCCCCCGAGGCGCACTCCACCCCGGTGCCCAAGGCCGTCGCGGACACGGCGTTCGACAACGCCACCTGCATCGGCTGCGGCGCCTGCGTCGCGGCCTGCCCCAACGGCTCGGCCATGCTGTTCACCTCGGCGAAGGTCGTGCACCTCAACAGCCTGCCCCAGGGCGCTCCGGAGCGGGCGAGCCGCACGCTCAACCTGGTCGAGGCCATGGATGCCGAGGGCTTCGGCGGGTGCACCAACACCGGGGAGTGCACCGTCGCCTGCCCGAAGGGCATCCCGCTGGACAGCATCGCCACGCTCAACCGCGAGGTCCTGCGGGCCTCGATCGGCCTCCGGTAGAGCGGAGAAGTGTGGAGGGTTAGGCACGGTCCAGAGACCGTGGACCGTGCCTAACCCTCCACCGAAAAGGAGCTCTTCGCGGTACGGCGGATCCGGCGGCGCGGGAGGATAATGGCGGCGGTGGGAAATCACCCGATCAAGGCGGACGTGACGGGATCGACGGACACGACCCGACCGGCCGGGAACGCCGCGGGGCTGAGCGCGCCGCACGGGTCACGCCTGCGTCCGGGGCACGCCGTTCCCGACCAGGTGGCGGTGATCGGCGGCGGGATGGTCGGGCTGTGCGTGGCGTGGTTCCTCCAGGACCACGGCAGGCGGGTGACGGTCTTCGACCGCGACCACCTCACCGCCGGGCCCACCTGGGCCGGAGCCGGATCGTCCTGGGGCAACGCCGGCTGGCTCACCCCGGGGCTCGCGACGCCCCTGCCGGAGCCCGCGGTCCTGCGCTACGGGCTGCGGGTGCTCCTGCGCCCGGACTCACCGGTGTACGTGCCTCCGGTCGCCGATCCGGGGCTCGCCCGCTTCATCGCCGGATTCGTCCGGCACAGCACGACCGCACGGTGGCGAACCGCCATGCGTGCGGTGGTGCCGTTGACCCGTGCTGCTCTCGGTGCCTTCGACGAGCTCGCGGCGGGCGGCGTGACCGCGCCGACCCGCGCCGCCAACCCGTTCCTGGCCGGCTATCGCGCCCGGTCCGGCCTCGACGCCCTCCTGACGGAGCTCGCCGAGATCCGGGCGACCGGCCAGCCCGTCGATGCCGAGGTGCTGGGCCCGGCGGCCGCCCGCGACCTCGAACCTCTGCTGTCCGAGCAGGTCCGGTACGTCGTGTCCGTGCATGGGCAGCGGTTCTGCGATCCCGGCCGCTTCGTCGCCGCCCTCGCCGACAGCGTCCGGGAACGCGGCGGCCTCGTGCACGAGGCGATGGCCATCGACGAGGTGCGCGAGGCAGGTGGCCGGGTGGAACTGCTCGGGCCAGGGGGGCCCGGTGGGCCTTACGACGCGGCGGTAATCGCCACCGGCGCCTGGCTTCCCCGGCTGGCCCGTCCGTTCGGGGTCCGCCTTCCCGTCCAGGCCGGTCGCGGATACAGCTTCCTGGTCGCGACCGAGCAGCCGCCGAGCGGTCCGATCTACTTCCCCACCTCCCGGGTGGCCTGCACTCCCCTGGGGGACGGCCTGCGGGTCGCCGGCATGATGGAGTTCCGCCATCCGGACGCGGCGGCCGACCCGCGGCGCATCCGGGCGGTGGTCGAGGCGACCCGCGGCCTGCTGCGCGGAGTGGACCTGGACACCCGCACCGCCGAATGGGTGGGACCACGCCCGTGCACCCCGGACGGTCTGCCGCTGATCGGCCCGACCACCTCGCCGCGTGTCTTCATCGCCGGCGGGCACGGCATGTGGGGCATCACCC
>NZ_CDWRCM010000016.1:15526-16376 GCF_977927585.1 Frankia sp. CcWB2
CGGCCCGGTCACCGGCCGCCTCCTCGCCGACGCCATCGCCACCGGTTCGCCCGCGGCCGAGCTGTCGCCGTTCGATCCGCTGCGTTGATGGCGAAGCGGATCAGGCCCCGATGCGGGCGACTCGATGCGAGTGAAGGGTCAGAACTCTCTGTAGTCAGAGTAGTCAGTTCTGGGCTTGAGATGACCTTTGGGATGACCAGGGAGGGACGACCGGCAGCCCCTGCACCTCCAATCGCTCCGCGACGGGCAACGGCTGCGGGCGCACGGTGAGCGCCGGGCCGCCTACCGGCTCCCGGACCTTGATTTCCAGGGTCCGGGTCTGGCCGCGATCGACGGTGAGATAGGTGGAGAGCACGGGACGCCCGGACTCGGAACCGCTGGCAAGGCCGATGGGCACACCGTCGAGCCGGGCACCGACGAGCCAGCTGCCTCGGCCCGTGTACACCGAGAGCCAGAGATTGTTCTGCGCCCGGGGATTCCCAGCGGCGTCCTTGAGATCCTGCCGGTGGCGCACATAGGCCGGCAGCCCGTCCGGGGCGGCGTTGGTGAGCCGGATCGTGATCGTCGCCACGCCGGCGCCGTTCGGCTGCCGCTGCAGGCGGTAGGTGGTCTGCCGCCGTAGCCAGTAGTCCAGCTTGCTCGCCGTCGCGTTCTGGGTGACGACCCCGAGAAACGGCCCGGGCACGTCCGGCAGCGCACCACCCAGCGCCGTGGACGAAAGAATCCGCTGCTCCTCGGCGTGGTTGCTGGATATTTCCAGCCGGCCCTCGCGAGCGGCCCGTCCCAGCGCGGTCACGAGTTTCGTCGTATCACCGGCTCCCGACTCCACGGCCGCATAGACGGCCTGACC
>NZ_CDWRCM010000016.1:16631-21414 GCF_977927585.1 Frankia sp. CcWB2
GGGCGAAGAAGCGGTCGCGGGCGGCCGCGTCCATGATCTTGCCATAGACGCGCGACTCGACGAGATCGACCAGGTGCTCCGCGGCCACCGACGTGCCGTCGGGGAGCACCGCGGGCCGGCTCGCGGCGAGAAGATACGACAACGTCGTGGGGTCGACGCTGATCGTACCGTCGACGTCGAGGCCCGTGCCGGCCCGGTAGAACGCGCTGTAGAGCCTGCCGGCCATCGGGTAGTCGGGGGTCAGGTTGATATTCGCCCAGATACGGTCGGGCCAGAAGGCGCCGTAACGGACCGCGAACGGGACCGGCAGCCTCGTCGCGGGTCGCTGCTGGGTGGGGCCGCCCGGCAGAGCACCATTGCCCGAGATGCCGTCGAGGGACAGCCGCCCGTGCTCCGCGGTCAGCAGGCCGAACCCACCGATGATCCCCCCGTTGGCGCGGGACTCGGCCGGGTTCTGGACGATCAGCAGGTAGCGACGGGCACCGCCCCCGCCGAGCATGGCGGGACCGACCCGGGCGGCCAGAACGACGGTGCCCAGCGCACCGGACAGGCGCCGGCTCCGGTCGATCATCTCGGCGCGGGCGTCGGCGATGCCGCTGGCCCGCCCGGCCCATCCGCAGTCGGGTACGTTCTCCACTGCCGCCTGCAACGCGGAGATGGCGTTGAAGGATCGCTCGGCCGGGCGGCGGACCACGGCAAGCGCCCGGACATTGATCGTCATACGCTGGCGCAGCACCCGCGGATCGAGGGAGGGACCCAGGTCGGCCACGGCCGGCAGGCTGGTGCCGGCGACCGCGTCCACCTCTCGGATCAGTGTTGCCGCCGAGCGCAGCGGGCAGCCGGCGACGGGCAGCCGCCCGAACGCCGACCACACCGGATCCGAGGTCAGGGCCCGCGCATCGGTGGCCCGCCGCCGGATCTGCTCGAGCTGCGACCGCAACTCGGCCTCGCGGGGAAAGTCTCCGCTCAGAACCTGCCGCTGCAGGACGGCGATCCGCTGCCTGGCCTCGTCAAGACGGGACTTGGCCAGTAGTCCGCGCACGACCACCCAGGCGGTCATCGCCACCAGCACGACGAGGGCCGTCGCGACCCCGGCGGCCAGCCGGCGGTACCGGGCCCGGCGACCACGATGACGCCGGCGACCACGGCCGACGCGGTGCTGCCCCGCCCCGGCCTCGCCACCGCCACCCACGTCCCGCCCACCCACGCCACCTTCACCCACGTCCCGCCCACCTATGTTCCGCCCACCCACGTCCCGCCCGCCCACGGGCGCCCGCGTGAGCAGGTCCGGAACCCGGTCCAGGTCCGGAACCGGATCTAGGCCCACCGGATCCGGGCCCGGAGCGGACCCGGTGCTCTCCCCCGGTGGCGAACCCGTCATGGGGAGAACGGCGGCCGGGTCGCGCCGTCGTCATCCGGCGTCGTCCCGCCAGCCGGGTCCGTACCGCGCGGTGTCCTTCCGCCGACGGAGATGATCTCCTCGGCCGATCCGCGTGCCGCCGGCACCCTGACGTGCGGTCCGCCGCTCGGGCCGGTCGTGGCGCTCGGGCCGGTCGTGGCGCCGTCGGGCAGCGGGTCCCGCGCCGAGCTCGGCTCGTCGCCACCGTCGACTATCCCGAGACGCTCCGTGGTGGCGGGAACCGGCGTCGCGGCCGGAGCAGGAGAAGCCGGAGCCGGTGGCGGCAGCGCCGGTGACGGAGGCGAGATGACCGGCCAGGCGGGCCGGACTCCGGAATCGGGCGCCGGGATCTCCAGGGTTCGGGGCGAGGAGGTCCTGGCGTGCCGGCCGCGTGGCGCGTAACCGTCGCGCGGGCCGTAGTCGTAGGCGTCGGGTCCCTTGACCGGCACCATGTTCAGCACGGTGCCGATCATCCGGGCGTCGACCGCCCGCAGCGCCTCGACGGCCCGCCGGAGGTGCTCGCGGCGGGTCCGACCGGCCCGCATCACCAGCAGAACCCCCTCGACCCGGGTGGCGAGCACGGCCGCGTCGGTCACCGGTAGCAGGGGCGGGGCGTCGACCAGGATGATGTCGAAGCGGGCGGACAGCAGGTTGATGAGTTCGGCCATGCCCTTGGAGCCGAGCAGCTCGCTGGGATTCGGCGGGATGGGGCCGCTGGCGAGGACCTCTACGCGCCCCTCCCCGACCCGGCCCTCCCCCCAGGGCTGCAGGACGTCGTCGAGGTCCGCGGCGCCGATGAGGACCGAGGTGAGCCCGGCGGCGGACTCGACCCCGAGGTACTCGCCGAACGACGGCCGTCGCAGGTCCCCCTCGATCAGGCAGACCCGCGCACCGCCCTGCGCCAGGGTGATCGCGAGGTTGCAGGCCACGGTGGTCTTGCCCTCACCGGAGACCGCACTGCTCACCAGGATCGATCGAGGTCCGGTGTCCACCTCGATGAACTGCAGGTTGGTCCGCAGCTGGCGGAACGCCTCCGCCCGGGCCGAGCGGGGCCCGGTGTTGACAATGAGGGGATGCCGGGCGGCGGCACCGTCGTAGCCGATGACGGCGAGGTTGGGCAGCTCGGTCGTCTCACGGGCGTCGTCCTCACTGGACACGCTCGTGTCGAGGCGGTACCGGACGACCGCGGCGGCGATGCCGACGATCAGCCCGAGCAGCACTCCGAGCGCGAGGTCGCGGATCGGCTGGGGCGAGACGGGCGAGACGGGCAGCTTCGCGTGTTCCCAGACAGTCACCCGCACGGAGGGCGGTTCGTCGACCGACGGCGTCTCGATCTCCGCAATGGTGGTGGAGAACGCCTCACCGACAGCATCTGCGATGATCATGGCTCGTCTCGGGTCGGGATCGCGCACGACGGCCTGGAGCAGCACGGTGTCCGGGACGGCGTGCGCGCTGATCTGGGCCCGCAGGGCCTCCGGAGTCGCGTGCAGGTGCAGGCGTGCGATCACGGCCGTCGCCACCCGCTCGCTGGCCACCAGGTTGGCGTAGGACTTGACGCGTTGCTGGGAGAACAGGCCTCCCTGGTAGGCCGAGACGGCTCCGGCGCCGTTGTCCGACGAGGAGACGACCATCGTCACCGAGGCGGCGTACTCTTTCGTCGTTCGCCAGGTCGCCGTAGCGGCCAGCAGCCCGCCGAGGACCATGCCGGCAATCATGATCATCCAGCTTCGGCGCAGAACACGGACGTAGTCGCGCAGCTCCACCCGTCGACCACCCTCCCGGGACCTCGGTCCCGACCACTCACCGTCATCGAAGACCGACTCAACATACTCGATGGGTAGTCGTTCTTTTACTCTTAGCCATGCTTACTCTATGGCCTCATGTGGAGATGTAGAGTAGACAGAGTGAGTCATGGTCGGTGGACAGCACACATCGCACGGCGCGCCTCCCGGCTCAACCTCCGCCAGCGGGTTGGCCTGCAGATCACTCTGGACAGCGCGGCGCTGGTCCTGGGCCTCATCTCGGCCCAGATCGGCCGCTTGGACTTCACTCTCGGCGCGCTGAGCGATCTCGGCTTCTGGGTCATCTGCACGCTCGCCGTCTGCGTGCTCCACTTCCTGGGCACCGCCCTGCACCTCTACCTGGGGCGCTACCGCTTCGGCGGCTTCGAGGAGGTCCTCGGCCTGCTCGTGTCGGTCCTGCTCACGGTCGTCAGCGTGGTCGTCGTCATCGCCGTGTTCGGCTCCCCGAGACCCGTCCCGCTGAGCGTGCCGCCGCTGGGCGGCGCGGTGGCCCTGGTCGTGATGTTCGGCATCCGCTACCTCTGGCGGCTGACCGAGGAACACCTCCGCCGGCCGAACAGGGACCACGCCGAACCGCTCCTCGTGTTCGGCGCCGGTGACGGGGCCGAACGGGTACTGGCGGCCATGCTGCGCACCCGGGACAGTCCCTACTACCCGGTCGCGCTGCTCGACGACGACCCGAGCACGCACAACCTCCAGCTGCTCGGGGTCCGGGTACGTGGTGGCCGGGAGCGGATCGGCGCCGTCGCCGAGTCGACCGGGGCCAGGACCCTGCTCGTGGCGATCCCCAGCGCCGACGGCACACTGCTGCGGGAGATCAGCGCAATCGCCGAGGGCGCCGGGCTGACCGTGAAGGTGCTTCCCCGCGTCGCGGACCTGATCGACGGGCGGGTCGGCGTCGGGGACATCCGCGACCTCGACCTCGCCGACCTCCTCGGCCGGCGGCAGATCCGCACCGACATGTCCGCCGCCGCGAGCTACCTCGCGGGCCGACGGGTGCTCGTGACGGGGGCGGGCGGATCGATCGGCTCGGAGCTGTGCCGGCAGATCTCCGGCTACGGGCCGGCCGAACTGATCATGCTGGACCGGGACGAGTCGGCACTGCGCGCGGTGCAGCTGTCGATCTCCGGCCGGGCGATGCTCGACGACGACGCCATCGTGCTGGGCGACATCCGCGACATCGACCTGATGACCACGCTGTTCACGGAGCGCCGGCCCGAGGTCGTCTTCCACGCCGCCGCGCTCAAACACCTCCCGTTGCTCGAACGCTTCCCCGGCGAGTCGGTGAAGACCAACGTCTGGGGCTGACGATCCTGGAGACGGCCGTGGCCTGCGGCGTCGACCGGCTGGTCAACATCTCCACGGACAAGGCGGCGAACCCGACGAGCGCCCTCGGCTACTCGAAGCGGATCACCGAGCGGCTCACCGCGTGCCTCGCCCGCCGGGCCCGCGGAACGCTGGTCAGCGTCCGGTTCGGCAACGTCCTGGGCAGCAACGGCTCCGTCCTGACCGTCTTCGCCGGCCAGCTGGCCGCCGGCGGGCCGATCACCGTCACCCACCCCGAGGTCACCCGGTACTTCAT
>NZ_CDWRCM010000016.1:21748-24112 GCF_977927585.1 Frankia sp. CcWB2
CACGAGGCGGTGCAGCTGGTCCTGCAGGCTGGGGCGCTGGGATCACCCGGCGAGGCCCTCGTGCTCGACATGGGCGAGCCGGTGCGCATCGCGGACGTGGCCGCCCGGCTCGTGGCTCGGGAGAACCGGCCGATCGAGATCGTCTACACCGGGCTCGGCCGCGGCGAGAAGCTCCATGAGGAGCTCCTCGGCGCAGGCGAGGACGACCATCGACCGCACCACCCGCTGATCTCGCACGTGGGCGTGCCCGCCCTGGACCCGACCCATGCCCTCGCCCTCGATCCCTGGGCCCCGCCGGAAGAGGTGCTGGCCGAACTCGCGGCCCTCGCCGGCACGGACGCCGCGGCGGACGAGGTCCCGGCCGGCGCGGACGTGACCGGGCGGATTCCCATCCAGCCCACGGCGTCCAACCGTCGACCGCACCCGGCCCGGTAACCCGTTCGGGAAGGTCAAAAAGTCGTGAATGCCGACGATGGCAAGCGGATCGTTACAGCGATCCACATCACGGCGTGCCGTCACGGCGTGCCGTCACGGCCGCCTCGCACGGGGGCCGCACTCGCCGGTGCACGGGCCCCAGCCGTCACGGGAGGACGGCTGGGGCCGGTGCCCGGTCCGCCCCCAGCCGGTCGGCCTACCAGGCCACGGTTGCCGTCAACGCGGTGGTGAGATCCGCCCCGGGCGCGTCCGGGAACAGCGAACGCATCGTCGTCGTGTCCGCCTGGGAGTCCCGGATCTCCCCGGGCCGGGGTGCGGCGTGCTCGACGACCAGCCGCCGGCCGAGGATCCCCTCCAGCCGGACGATCAGGGTGAGCAGGTCGGTACGGGTCCCGGACCCGATGTCGACCGGGTGTGGATGGGTCAGCCGGCGGCGCACCGCATCGCACAGCATCCCGGTGACCAGCTCGACAGGGATGAAATCGCGCGTCTGCCGGCCGTCCCCGTGCACCGTCAGCGGCCGGCCGGCCGGCCAACGCAGCCTCGATAAAGGTCGGCACCACGGCCGCGTACGTGTGCCCGGCGGACTGGTACGGGCCGAACACGTCGAACGGTCTGACCGTGAGCACCGGCAGACCGAAACTGGCCTGGTAGGACAGCGCATATCCCTCGGCGGCGAGCTTCGAGGCCGCGAAGGGACTGCGCGGAAGGCACGGGGTGCCCGCCGACCGCGGCAGCGGGCCCGCGCCATCGGCGGCCGACCGGTCATCGGCCGCCGGTTGAACACCGGCCGCCGGCTGAGCACCAGCGGCCGATTGATCACCAGCGGCCGATTGATCACCATAGACCGATGAGGAGGACACGACGACGACGTGCGTCTCGGCCCGGTGGGCGACGCCGAGCACCGTCAGGGTGCCGGTCGCGTTCACCGCGTGGGTGGCCATCGGGTCGAGCAACGACCGTTCGACCGACGGCCGGGCAGCCAGGTGCACGATGCTCGACGCTCCGGTGCACGCCTGTTCGACCAGCGTCCGGTCGGTCACGCTGCCGACGACGAGCTCGGCCGGCAGCCCGGCGAGCTTCGACAGCGCCCCGGTGCTCAGATCGTCGATCACGACGACCTCCGCGCCCGCCGCGAGGAGCGCTCTGGTCAGGTGGGCCCCGATGAAGCCGGCCCCACCCGTCACGACTACCTTCACCATTCATCACCCTTCGAGATAATGATGATACGAATAGTAGTATGATCGGTCGCCTGCGCCGGCTATCTCTTCACGAAGAGCGACACCACGCCATCCAGAAGGTCCAATCGACTACTCTGAGTGTCAGATTGAACTCGTCTAGATCGGGGGCTACGGTCGCCGCGTGCCCGCTCACCTGCGCTCGCTGGTCATCGTGGGCGCGGGAGGGCACGGCCGGGAACTGCTCGATCTGGTGGAGGCGGTCAACGCGGCCACCGAGGGTCCCCGCTACGACGTCCTCGGCTTCGTCGATGACGACCGCGTGGACCCGGATCCACTCGCCCGGCGCGGAGCCGCGCTCCTCGGTGGACTCGACCTGCTCGATCGGCTCGACGCCGACTACCTGATCGGCTTCGCCGACGCGGCCACCCGGTCCCGCGTCGACCGGTACGCCAGCGCCCGCGGCCGGCGACCGGCGACCCTCGTCCACCCCCGGGCCAGCGTCGGAGGTGACGTGAAGCTCGGGCCGGGTACCGTCGTCTGTGCTCTCGCCAGCATCACCACCAACGTCGAAACCGGTCGGCACGTAGTGGTGAACATCGGCGCCAGCGTGGCGCACGACTGCCGCCTGGGCGACTATGTCACGGTCGCGCCGGGGGCCCGGCTCTCCGGTGCGGTGGCCGTCGGCGCGCGGGCGTGGATCGGCGCGCAGGCGAGCATCGTCGGCCTGCGCAGCATCGGCGACGGAGCG
>NZ_CDWRCM010000016.1:24397-24891 GCF_977927585.1 Frankia sp. CcWB2
AGCCGGGTCCGTCGTCACCGACGACATCCGGGCCGCGCAGGTCGTCGCCGGGGTGCCCGCCCGGCCGATCCACATCGCACCCGAGCACGCCGCACCCGAGCAGCCGCAACCCGAGTCAGGTGGGGCACACACGACGGCGAGGCTCGCCAGCCCTCCGCCCAGTCAGCGGGACGCCCCACCGTGTGGCTGATCCGCACCCCTGACCCGACTGCGCCCAACGGGCCCGGCGGCACCACCTCGGGCTCTACGATCAGCGTGTGGAGCGATGGTTCAACATGTCGGGTTGCGATAACGCGCGAGATCTGGGTGGGCTGCCTACCCTGGACGGTGCAACCACCCGATGGGGGGTGTTCCTGCGCACCGACTCCGTCCAGGCCCTGACGGGCGATGACGTGCTCACGCTGCGGGAGACATTCGGGCTACGCATGGTCATCGACCTACGGGCCAAGGAGGAGGCGGAGCGGGAGGGCCGCGGGCCGCTCGCCTACGAACCG
>NZ_CDWRCM010000016.1:25006-26702 GCF_977927585.1 Frankia sp. CcWB2
CTTACCACAACCTGTCCTTTCTCCCCGGTGAATGGGTGATGCCGGACGACCCGCGCTACCCTGCCATCGTCAAGGACCGCGACTCAGCCGACCGAATCGAGCACTACCTGGACTACCTGCGCCTGGCCGGGGACTCGGTGGCCAGGGCGCTGCACCTGCTGGCCCAGCCGGCGGCGGGCCCGGCCCTGTTCCACTGCGCGGCGGGAAAGGACCGTACCGGCATGCTCGCTGCCCTGCTCCTCAGTCTCGTCGGCGTGCACCCCGAGGCGATCATCGCCGACTACGTCCAGACGAACGAGCGCATCGACCGGGTCAACGCCCGCCTGGCCGACCGACCGTCCTATAACCACTCGGTGACCTCGCTCACCTCGGGCCAGCTGGCCTGCCGGCCCGAGGTCATGCGGGGCTTTCTGGCCGGTGTCGACACCGGTTGAGGCGGTCCCGCGGCCTGGGCTCGGCACACCGGTCTCACCGAGACCGACCTGCGGTCACTGCGCACGGCCCTGGTTGGATAGCTTCGCGTGGACGAAGACCCTCGGGACGTGGCATGACGACGTGGGCAACGGGACACCCCCGATCCCGGAGACGGACAATGTGCGGATGATCAATGGGGCGCCCGCACGTTCTACCCTGGCCGCGTTCATCGTCATCACCCTGATGAGCGGCTGTGGCGTACTGCGGTACCCCCACCTCGACGTGCCCGACGACCTGGTCCCGGTCTTCCGGTCCGCGGCGGCGACCTACGGTGTCCTGACCGCCGCGCAGCTCGCGGCGCAGGCCCGGGTGGAGAGCAAGTTCGACGCGCAGGCGGTCTCGCGCGCCGGCGCCCGGGGCATCATGCAGTTCCTCCCCACCACCTGGGCCGAATTCGGGATCGACGGCAACCACGACGGGATCACCGACCCACTCGACCCGCTCGACGCCATCCCGTCCGCGGCCTTCTACGAGGCCCGGCTCGCCCAGGAGGTCGGGTATCTACCCGGCGACCGGGTCTCGCTGATCCTGGCCGCCTACAACGCCGGCCCGAGCGCCGTGCGAACCGCCGGGGGCATCCCCGACTTCCAGGAGACCAGGGCCTACGTGGCGAAGGTCCACGGCTGGGCGGACACCTACTCCGACCGGCTCTGACGCCCGGTGACCGGCAGAGTCGTGGCGATGGCTCATAGGACCCGGAGTGCCTCGCCGGCCACGGCAACCTCGTCCCCCGGCGCGAGCTGCCGGCCCCGCCGGGTCTCGACCTCCCCGTTGACCCGCACCATCCCGCCCGCGAGCAGCTCCTTCACCTCGGACCCGGCCTCGACCACATCCGCGAGCTTGAGGAACTGCCCCAGCCGTATCCCGTCTCCACGAATGCTCACCTCGCGCATACCCGCAGCATCCCGCATCGCCTCCGCTCCCGCCCCACTCCCGCTCCTGTGGCCTTCCCGCCTCGGCACCATCCCCCGTTCGGTGAATTCCACGCCCGGGACCAGGCCCGACCGACCGGGGTATCCCGAACCACCCGTCGGAGCCACCTGCCGGGACCGGCAATGCGCCGAGACCAGCGACGTGCCGGGACCCGCAATACACAGGGGTGCGGGACGGCTGAGGCATGCTGACGGGCGTGGCAGCCTCCTCCTCGGATTCCTCCTCGGACGCAGCGACCGGGACAGCCCGCCTTGAACCGGGGGCACCCCCCGTCCCCACACCGGCATCC
>NZ_CDWRCM010000016.1:26927-28646 GCF_977927585.1 Frankia sp. CcWB2
CCGAGCCCCGAAACCGAGCCGGTGCCGGAGCAATCCGTCGACTACCCGGAGCCGCGTATCCCTGATCTGGGCAATCCGTGGTCGGCCGGCGGGGCCAGCCCCAGACCCGACGGCGACCAAGCCCGACCCACATCGACCGGGAGCACACCCGGCGGAGAAAGCACCAGCGAGGTGATCCGCCGGGTGGAACGGTCGAGCGGGATGCTCGCCTCCCGGGCGGCGGCCCGGATGGCGGAGGCGCTGCCCTGGTTCCCAGCCATGTCGGCCAGTCACCGCGCCGGAATTCAGCTCGTGGTGCAGGCCGGCATCTCGTCGTTCGTGGAGTGGTGCCGGCGGCCCGAACACGCCCGGGATCTGTCCGAGGACGTCTTCCGGGTCGCCCCGCGGGAACTCGTCCGCGCCGTGACCTTCCGCCGGCTCGTCGATCTGGTCCGGGTCGCGGTGGAGGCGATCGAGGCCGAGGTGCCGAACCTGGCCGGCCCGGAGCACGAGCAACGGCTGCTCGCCGATGTCCTGCGCTACTCCCGTGACATCGCGTTCGCCGGCGCGGTCGTCTACGCCCGCGCCGCCGAGGAACGCGGTGCCTGGGATGCCCGGCTGGAGGCGCTGGTCGTCGACCACGTGGTCCGGGGCGAGGTCGACCGGGCACTGCCGTCACGGGCGGCCGCGGTGGGCTGGCGTAACCCGCCGTCCGTCACCGTCATCGTCGGCACGGCCGGGAGCAACTCGCCGGAGGTGGTGGTCGACGAGGCGCACCGGCTCGCCCGCATGGCCCAACTGGAGGTTCTCGCCGGGGTCCACCATGATCGCCTGGTGATGGTGGTCGGCGGGAATTTCACTGCCGGCAGGGACGGCATCGGCCGTCCCGAGATGACCCTCCAGCCGGAGAACAGCGTCGAACCTCCCCCCACCGCGGGTACCCGCCCGGCCGGCGGCACCGCGCCGGTGAACACCGTCCTCGACGCGGCCCGGGCGCTGCTTCCCGCCTGCGGGCCGGGCCCGGTGGTGATCGGCCCGGTGGTCGGTGACCTGACCGGGGCACCGCACGCGGCGCGGGTCGCCCTCGCCGCCACGGACGTGGTCGCCGCCTGGCCGGCCGCGCCCCGGCCGGTCATGGCCCGCGCCCTGCTCCCGGAACTCGCCCTCGCGGGGAACGTTGACGCCCGGCGGGCGCTCATCGACGAGGTGTACGTCCCGCTGCGCGACGCCGGTACCCCGCTACTGGAGACCGCCGGGGCCTATCTCGACTTCGGCTCGTCGCTGGAGGCGACGGCCCGGGCGCTGTATCTCCACACCAACACGGTCCGTTACCGACTCCGTAAGGCCGCCGAGGTGTGCGGGCTGGATCCGGCGGACCACCGCGAACGCTTCATCCTGCATATTGCGCTCGTTCTGGGACGCCTCGACGGTGTGTTACCTACAGGAAAAACATGATCGTTCAAGTCCTCCCACACCCCTCTCACCCCCGCGCGAGAATGGTCACATCGAACTACTTTGCAGGTCCGTCATGCCATTCCAGGCCGATGTCAGCGTCGCGCAGTAACGTCCGATCCAAACAGATCGGTTTGTAGGACACCTACAACAGCCGGTCGACACATCGGTGAGTAGCCGCCAGCGACAACCAGTCCTCGTGAAGGGTTAGGTGAACAGGTGCTCGCGATCCTCGCGCCCGGCCAGGGTGCACAGACCCCCGGACAGCTCCGCGCCTGGCGCGGTCTC
>NZ_CDWRCM010000016.1:28892-34402 GCF_977927585.1 Frankia sp. CcWB2
GAGGGGGCGGAGGAACGGCTGCGCTGGTGGTCCGCCGCAGCCGGGATCGACCTGCTCGAAGCCGGGTGCGAAGCGCCCGCCGAGACAATCCGGGATACGGCGATCGCCCAGCCGTTGATCGTCGCGAGCGGGCTGGTCGCGACCGAACAGCTCGGGCTGCCGGTCACCTCCCCGGTCGGATCGGACACCCTGGTGCTGGCCGGTCACAGCGTCGGCGAGATCACCGCTGCGGCCCTCACCGGTACCCTCACCGCCGAGGAGGCCCTCGTCCTGGTGGCCCTGCGGGGACGCGCGATGGCCGAGGCATCCGCCCGGGTCGAGACCGGCATGACGGCGCTGCTCGGCGGTGATCCCGAGGCGGTGACCGCCCGGTTGAGCGAACTCGGCCTGACCGCCGCCAACCGCAACGGTGCCGGGCAGATCGTCGCCGCCGGCACCGCCCGCGACCTCGCCCGGCTCGCCGCGGAGCCGCCCGCGGGTGTCCGGCTGCGTCCCCTGTCCGTCGCCGGCGCTTTTCACACCCGGCACATGTCCTCCGCGCGCGACGCGCTGGCCGCGGTCGCGGGCGGCATCCGGCCCGGGGTGCCGCGGGCCGCCGCGCTGTCCAACGCCGACGGGGCGATCGTCACCGACCCGGCCGAGCTGATCAGCCGGCTGGTGGCCCAGGTCGCGGCGCCGGTCCGGTGGGACCTGTGTCTCGCGACGCTGCGCGATCTCGGGGTCGGTGCGGTCGTCGAACTCCCCCCCGCCGGTGCTCTCGCCGGGCTCGCCCGCCGGGAACTGCCCGGTGTCACGATCCACGCGGTGAAGAGCCCCGACGACCTGCCCGCGGCCCGCGAGCTGGTCGCCGAGTACCTCGGCGACCAGCTCCTGAGCGCGAGCCCGGCGGGCCCGGCCCCCGGAACTCCACCGGGCTCGACGACGGACGACGCCCTGGTGGGAGCGCAGGCATGACCGAGCTGACCAGTGCCCGCATGCTCGGCCTCGGCGTTTACCGCCCGGCCCGGGTGGTGACCAACGACGAGATCGCCCAGCGGGTCGATACCTCCGACGCCTGGATCCAGGCCCGTACCGGCATCGCCAGCCGGCGCATCGCCGACGACGAGGAGACCATCGTCGCGATGGGCGCCGCGGCCGCGGAGAAGGCGCTCGCCGCCGCCGGCCTCACCGCCGACTCGATCGATCTGGTGATCGGGGCGACCTGCACCTCTCCCTCCCAGATCCCGGGTGCCGGTCCGCAGATCGCCCATCGCATCGGGGCCGGCCAGGCCGGGGCGTTCGACATCAACGGCGCCTGCGCCGGTTTCAGCTACGCGGTGTCGACGGCCGCCGGCATGGTGCGCGCCGGCACCCTGCGCAACGTGCTCGTGGTGGCCACCGAAAGGCTGTCGGACTACACCGACTGGGACGATCGCAGCACCTGCATCCTGCTCGCCGACGGTGCCGGAGCAGCCGTGGTCGGCCCGGCGGAGACGAACGAGATCGGCCCCGCGGTCTGGGGGCACGACGGGTCCCGGCCCGAGACAATCCAGGTCCCCGGCTACGGCGACAACGTCTTCCGCATGGAGGGCCAGGCGGTGTTCCGCTGGGCGATCTCCCTGGTCCCGGTCCTCCGCCAGATCTGCGAGCAGGCCGGCGTGGCACCCGAGGACCTCGCGGGTATCGTTCCGCACCAGGCTAACCTGCGGGTCGTCGAAGCGTTGGTGACGGGTATCGGCGCCACGAACGCCGCCGTTGCCCGCGATGTGGTCGACGCCGGCAACACCTCCGCCGCAAGCATTCCGCTGGGACTCAGCCGGTTGCTGGAAAGCGGCGAGATCCGCCGGGGAGACCCGGTGCTGCTGTTCGGCTTCGGTGCCGGCCTGACCTACTGCGGGCAGCTCGTACGCTGCCCCTGACAACCTCGACCAACCCTCGACGCCGCGACCGTCCCGCACCGCACTGCGGCGAGGCGTCCGATGACCACCAGCCCGACCGCGCCCCTGATCCAGGCGCCCGCGCTTCCGCGCTGGTACGCGGCAGCCCCGCGCACCACCCGCCACCGACCGACAACGTCCCATCAGGAGGAACAATCATGTCCCAAGCTGACATCCTCGCCGGTCTCGCCGTCATCCTCGAAGAGGTCGCCGGTGTCGACCCGGCCGACGTGACGGCCGACAAGACCTTCATCGACGACTTGGACGTGGACTCGCTGTCCATGGTCGAGGTGGTCGTCGCCGCGGAGGAGAAGTTCGGGGTGAAGATCCCGGACAACGACGTGAAGACCCTCAAGACCGTCGGTGACGCGGTTTCCTACATTCAGCGGGCAGGTGTCGCGGCGTGACCACGACCCCCAGGCAGGTCGTCGTCACCGGCCTCGGGGCTACCACTCCCCTCGGTGGCGATGTCGCCTCGACGTGGGAGGGTCTGCTCTCGGGCCGCTCCGGCGTCCGGCGTCTCACCGAGGACTGGGTCGAGCAGCTCCCGGTCCAGATCGCCGCGCCGCTGGCGGTGGAGCCGCCGCTGGGTCGGGTCGAGGCTCGTACCCTCGACCGCAGCCAGCAGCTGGCTCTGACCGCCGCGCGTGAGGCGTGGGCTGACGCGGGCTCACCCGCGGTCGACCAGGAGCGCCTCGCCGCGTGTGTGGCCTCGGGGATCGGGGGCGTGCTCACCCTGCTCCACCAGCATGACGTGATCCGGGAGAAGGGCCCCCGGCGGGTGTCCCCGCACCTGGTGCCGATGCTCATGCCGAACGGCCCGGCCAGCACCGTGGGCCTGGCGTTCGGCGCGAAGGCGGGGGTGCACGCCCCAGTCAGCGCGTGCGCCTCCGGGTCGGAGGCCATCGCGCTGGCGCTGGACATCATCCGGGCCGGGCGCGCCGACGTCGTGATCGCCGGCGGTAGCGAGGCGGCGATCTCGGCGCTGACCATGGCCGGCTTCGCGCAGATGCAGGCGCTGTCCCGCCGCAACGACGCACCCGAGGCCGCCTCCCGTCCGTTCGACAAGGCACGGGACGGCTTCGTGCTCGGCGAGGGCGCGGCGATCCTCATCCTCGAGTCGGCCGAGCACGCGGCCGCCCGCGGTGCCCGGGTTCACGGCACCCTGGCCGGCGCCGGCATCAGCTCGGACGCCTACCACATCGCCGCGCCGGAGCCGACCGGTGCCGGCGCGGCCCGGGCGATCCGGGCGGCGCTGCGGTCCGGCTCGTTGGAACCCCGTGACATCGTCCACGTCAACGCCCACGCCACGTCCACCCCCGCCGGTGACGCGGCGGAGGCGCTGGCGTTGCGCAGCGCCTTCGGCGACCACACCGACGAGATCGCGGTGACGTCGACCAAGTCGACCACCGGGCACCTGCTCGGTGCCGCCGGCGCGGTCGAGGCCGTGTTCAGCGTCTTGGCGCTGCGGGAACGCCTGGTTCCCGCGACGCGCAACCTCGATGCTCTCGACGACGAGATCGCGCTCGACGTCGTGCGGATCGACAACCGGACAATCGGCCCGGGCGCCGCGCTGTCGAACTCGTTCGGGTTCGGCGGTCACGACATCTGCCTGGCCTTCACCGCCTGACCAGCCGCACCACCACCCGATGTCACCCGCCGCGGCGCCGGCCACCCCACCACCGCCGCGACACCGCCCGCCGTTCCGGCGAGCGTCATGATCGCCGGACCGAGTGCTCAGCGGAAGCCGGCGCATACCACAGGTGGTCGCGTATCGACCTCCTGCGAAGCAGTCCGACGCCGCTCAGGCAAGGAGACGCACGGTGAGTCTGTCCACGATCGACCGAGTCGACCCCCGCACGCCTCAGGCTCGGCTCGCCCGGTTTTTCGATCCAGACACCCTGTCGCTATTCGCGGTCGGCGACACGTCCGGAGTCGTTGCCGGGCAAGGGCTTATCGACGGGAACGAAATCGTCGCCTTCGCGACCGACCCGACGGTACAGGGTGGCGCAATGGGGCGCGACGGCTGTGCCCGCATCGTTCATGCCATCGAGTCCGCCGTCCGGATGAACTGCCCGGTCGTTGGGATCTGGCACTCGGGAGGCGCCCGGCTTCAGGAGGGTGTCGCCTCGCTTGACGGAGTCGGCCGGATCTTCGCCGCCACGGTGCGGGCCTCCGGCCGGATCCCGCAGCTCTCGCTCGTGCTCGGGGCCGCCGCCGGTGGGGCCGCCTACGGGCCGGCCCTGACCGACATCGTCATCATGGGCCCGGGGGCGAAGGTGTTCGTCACCGGCCCGGACGTGGTGCGTTCGGTGACCGGTGAGGAATGCACCGCCGACAGCCTGGGTGGGCCGGACGTGCACTCCAGGCGCAGCGGCGTCGTGCACGTGACCTGCGACTCCGAGGACGAGGCCGTCGAGCGGACCCGGGCGGTCGCGGTGCTGCTGGCCGATCAGCGCGACATCGGCCCCGCCGCCGGACGCGAGCTCGGGGAACTGCTGCCCGACAATCCCCGGCGGGCCTACGACGTGCGTCCGCTCGTGAAGGCGGTGCTCGACGACGAGGACGAGGCCGTCGAGCTGCACCCGAGGTGGGCGCCGAACATCGTGACGGTGCTGGGGCGCCTCGGCGGGCGTACCGTCGGGGTGGTCGCGAACAACCCGCTGCGCCGTGGTGGATGCCTTGACGCGACCTCGGCTGAGAAGGCCTCCCGGTTCGTCCGGATGTGCGACTCCTTCGGTGTTCCGCTGGTCGTGCTCGTCGACGTGCCCGGTTACCTGCCGGGGGTGGGCCAGGAATGGGAAGGCGTGGTCCGGCGGGGAGCGAAGCTGCTCTACGCCTTCTCCGAATGCACCGTGCCGCGCGTCACCGTCGTGACCCGCAAGGCGTACGGCGGCGCGTACATCGCAATGAACGCCAGCAGCCTGGGCGCGACCGCCGTGTACGCCTGGCCGACCGCCCAGGTCGCCGTCATGGGCGCCGAGGCCGCCGTCGGCATTCTGCACCGCCGCAAGCTCGCCGAGGTCCCGGCCCAGCGCCGCCCCAGCGTCCTGGCGGAGCTGACCGAGGAGCACATCCGCACCGTCGGTGGCATCGACCGCGCCGTGGAACTCGGCGTCGTCGACGCGGTCGTCACCCCCGCCGCCACCCGGGGCGCGGTTGCCTCCGCCCTCGCCGACGCACTGACCCGTTCCCGCACCGACAAGAACGTGCACGGCAACATCCCCCTGTAACATCCGGATCCCCCCGTTAGTACTGGGATTCCGGCAGCACAAGATCCCCGATAACACCGGATCCCCGATAACACAAGATCCCGGTAACCGGGCGGCGACCATGGCAGCCGCCCGCCACGCGCCGGCTGCGACCCGCGGACCTCGGGTCGCAGCCGGCGCTTCGCATAGCGGGCCGCGATGCGGTGAACTCCAACCGACACCCCGCCCGTATCGCCAGGGCCACTCCTGGCTAGCAGAGCCACTCTGTTACTAGGGCATGTTTGGGAAGTATGTCCCGAGGCTGGCCGTGGATCTGATGGTGATTTTCGGATTGCATGATCCGTTGTGTGGTGCGGGGTGACCTGACGAACGAGCAGTGGGC
>NZ_CDWRCM010000017.1:0-3049 GCF_977927585.1 Frankia sp. CcWB2
TAATGGCGATCATCGTCGGAACCAACATCGTACTTGCGTACCGGCTACGGCCGCCGCTTCGGCCGTTGTCGACCGAGCAGCAGAACCTGGAACGTTACCGGTCGGCGATCGAGCCGTACATGCTGCTGATCCTGCTCGCGGTCACGACGCTGTTCGGCCTGGCCGCGGGCCTGTCCGCCGCCGGCCAGTGGCGGACGTGGCTGCTGTGGGTGAACGGCGAGTCTTTCGGGACCCCTGATCTGCAGTTTCACCGGGACATCAGCTATTACGCGTTCAGCTATCCCTTCCAGCGGTTCCTGCTCGGCTTCCTGCTGACCGCGGTGCTGCTGTCGTTGCTCGTCACCCTGCTGACCCACTACCTGTTCGGCGGAATCCGGATGCAGACCCCGGGGGAACGGGTGACCCCGGCGGCGAAGGCGCACATCTCGGTGCTGCTCGGGCTGCTCGCCCTGCTCAAGGCGTGGGCGTATTACCTCGACCGGTTCGGCTCGGTGTTCTCCTCGCGCGGGGTGGGGACCGGTGCGTCCTACACCGATGTACACGCCGTGCTGCCGGCGAAGCTGATCCTGCTGTTCATCTCGCTGGCCTGCGCGGTGCTGTTCATCTACAACATCTTCCAGCGGGGCTGGACGCTGCCGCTGCTCGGCGCGGGCATCCTCGTCCTGTCCTCGATGGTGATCGGCGGAATCTACCCGGCGATTGTCCAGCAGTTCCAGGTCCGGCCGAACGAGGCGACCCGCGAGGAGCCCTACATCGCGCGCAACATCGCGGCGACCCGGGCCGCCTACGGCATCCAGGACGTCGAGCCGCAGGACTATGCCGCCAGCACCGACGTCACCGCCCAGCAGGTCGCCGCCGACACCGGCACGGTCCCCAACATCCGCCTGCTCGACCCCAGCAAACTCTCCCGGACATTCCAGCAGCTCCAGCAGTTCCGCGGCTACTATGGTTTCCCGCCGACTCTCGACGTCGACCGGTACACCGTCATAGGGGCGGACAAGAAGCCGACGACCCAGGACTACGTGGTATCGGTGCGGGAGCTGAACCAGGCCGGGCTGGGAACGCAGCAGCGCAACTGGATCAACGAGCACCTGACCTATACCCACGGCAAGGGATTTGTCGCGGCGCCGTCGAACACCGTCGACGTGGGGCGCCCCGACTTCGATCACGGCGTGAGCGGTTTCCCGCAGGACGGTACCTTCGGTATCAAGGAGAATCGGGTCTACTTCGGGGAGATGTCGCCGTCGTATTCCATCGTCGGCACCAGGCAGATGGAGATCGACGGGCCGGGGCCGGGAGAAACCCAGGTCACCACGACCTACCAGGGCGACGGTGGGGTCTCGATCGGCTCGACCTTCCGTCGGGCGCTGTTCGCGCTGCGGTTCGGGGAGAAGAACATCCTGCTCTCCGGCGACATCACGAAGAACTCCCGGATCCTGTACGAGCGAAACCCGCGGGACCGGGTCAGCAAGGCAGCGCCCTGGCTCACCCTCGACGGAGACCCGTACCCGGCGATCGTCAACGGCCGGATCACCTGGATTCTCGATGGTTACACAACCTCTGACGGCTATCCCTACTCCGCCCGGCGCACTCTGGGTGACGTGACCGCCGACTCGGTGACCACCCAGAGCGGCAACCGCACCCGGCAGGCCTCGAACCAGGTCAACTACATCCGTAACTCGGTGAAGGCGACGGTGGACGCCTACAACGGCACCGTCACCCTCTACGCCTGGGATGAGTCCGACCCGGTGCTACGGACCTGGATGAGGGCGTTCCCGGACACGGTGAAGCCGAAGAGTGACATCCCACCGTCCCTCCGGGCACACCTGCGTTATCCGGAGGACCTGTTCAAGGTCCAGCGTGATCTGATCGGGCAGTACCACATCTCCAACCCGCGGGACTTCTACTCCCAGGAGGACTTCTGGGATGTGTCCGACTCGCCGGATGGAAGCGGGCAACCCCAGCCGCCGTTCTACGTCTACAGCCAGCTTCCCGGGCGCAAGGGCCCGTCCTACAACCTCACCTCACCGTTGATCTCCGCCCGGTCCTCGAAGCTCGCGGCGTACATGGCGGTGTCCAGTGACCCCGCCAACTACGGCCGGTTCACTCTGCTCAAACTGCCGGCGGGGAACACGATCAACGGTCCGGTCCAGGTGCAGAACGCCATCGAGGGCAACGGCGACGTGGCCAAACAGCTGTCACTATGGCGCAGCGGGGGAGCGACCACGATCGAGGGCAACCTGCTGACCCTGCCCGTGGCCGGCGGGCTGCTCTACGTCGAGCCCTACTACGTCCAGGCCAGGGGAAGCACCGGCTACCCGACCCTGCAGGGGGTCGCCACGGCCTTCGGCGACCGCATCGGTTTCGGTACCTCGCTGGGTGAGGCCTTGGAGAAGGTCTTCGGCGCCGGCGCCGGTGCCGCGGCGGCCGGGGCCGGAACCGGGGCCACGACCACGGACACCGGTCAGGACAGCACGCCGGCCCCCAGATCAGGGCAGGGCGGGACAGGCGTCCCGCCGCCGGGGCAGACCGCGCTGCAGGACGCCGTGGGCGACGCTGACCGCGCCTACCAGGCGGGGCAGGACGCCCTGGGCAAGAGCCCGCCGGACTTCACCGCCTACGGGAAGGCCCAGAGCGAGCTGGCTGATGCGCTGGGTCGCCTGCGTACTCTGTCGAGTCCGGCGGCGACGCCACCCGCTGCCACGGCATCATCCGGTGCATCGGTAGCCGCGTCACCGGTCCCCGCGTCACCGGCCGCCAAGCCGCCGGCTCCGTCCCCTTCGGCGACCGTGGCCGGCGGCGACGCTCCCGGTTCACCGGGGGCCCGGGCCGCCCCGGCACCCGGCTAGTCCCGAAAGTCCCACATTGGGGCCGCCATCGGTTTGACAGCTACCGATGGCGGCCCTGTATAGTGAAGACACACCGACGCGGGGTGGAGCAGCTCGGTAGCTCGCTGGGCTCATAACCCAGAGGTCACAGGTTCAAATCCTGTCCCCGCTACCAGTCGAAAGCACCCTCGGAATTTTTTTCCGAGGGTGCTTTCGCATTT
>NZ_CDWRCM010000017.1:3342-22274 GCF_977927585.1 Frankia sp. CcWB2
ACAGGCCTGTGGAGGGTTCGAAACGCGCAAGTTATTTCATTTCGACTCCTATGCAGGCATCATTATCACGAGCATCATTATCACGAGCCGTTTTCATCGGAATCCGCCCGGTCCTTCCCCCGGTCGGCGGCCCGGGCGCCCGGCCGGGATGCGCGCCGACACCCGGCGGCGCGACACCCGGCGGCGCGGGCCCGGATCGGCGGTCGTCCACGCCCGGGACACACGGTGGCGGCCTGGGACCCGCCCCCGGCCTGGCGGCCATCGGCGGCGGGTTCTCCCGCGGCGGCCCGTCCCGGGATCAGCGGGGGGTGGTTCCCGGGGTTCGCCACGGGCTCGCCGGACGCACCGCCTCGGCCGCCCGCACCAGCGATTGGGCCAGCCGGCGGGCCTCGTCCGGATCCAGGTAGGCCGCGGCAAGGGTGTCGAGCATGGGCGCATCCAACCGGAGCAGGATGACCGGAGCCTTCCCGGCGCTCGCCGGTGGCTCGGGACGCACCGTTATCTCCGCCTGCCCGATCCGGGTAACCATAATGCCGTCCTGCGGGTCATGGTGGACCAGCGCCATGTTCACCCCATCGTGTGTCTGGGCCAAGGTATTTGAAGTTCGTTGCGCATGTTGGACTCTTGTTGTGGCCGCTTGGTTGTTCCCATCGGCGGTACAAACGGTGACACCCCCGAACCGCATACCCGCCCGCGTCGCCGCACCCGGCAGCCCGTCGGCAGGTCCTGCGCCCTATCGATGTTCGACCCGGCCCGGCTTCCCCTCCGGCCTGGCGGCCCGCGCTGTCGGCACCCGGACGTTTCAGCGTGCTCCCCACGTGTAGGTCTGCTTGACCAGCCGCAGGTAGACGAACGTCTCGGTGGCGAGGACCTGTGGCAGGGCGCGGATCTGCTCGTTGATCAGTTCGAGCAGGTGCTCGTCGTTCTCGGCGACGATCTCCACGATGAGATCGAAGGATCCGGCCGTCAGGACGACGTAATCGACCTCGGGCAGCGCGGCAATCGTGTCGGCGACGACGCGGGTGTCCCCGGTGACCCGTACCCCGATCATCGCTTCCCGGTGGAAGCCCACCCGGAGCGGGTCGGTGACGGCGACGATCTGCATGATGCCGGCGTCGAGCAGACGCTGTACCCGTTGGCGCACGGCCGCCTCGGAGAGCCCGACCGCCGCCGCCATGGCCGCATAGGACCGCCGGCCGTCCTGCTGCAGTTGCTCGATGATGGCCCTGTTGACATCGTCCAGCAGGGTGCCGGAGCTGAGTCGCTGGCCGGGCGACCGTCGCGACTGCACCCGGCGTCCTCCTCGGTCCTCCGTGGCGGTTCCCCACGCCCGTTCACGCTGGCCTGTCCCTGCTGCCATCGTATGGCCGTCGATGAGTGAACTGGGAAGCGAGCCTTATCCACGCAATCTTCGACGGATTCAATCGTCAAGCTGCCGATCAGGCTACTCTTTCAGTGGCTGATCGGTGGAAAGGATGCGTGGATGGTGTCGAATGTGATCGCTTCCGGGAGCGGTGTGACCCGGGCCGTGCCGCAGGCCAGAGCCGCGGAGCTGGCCGCGCGCGAGTCCGCCCGCCTCAACGCCCGCACCCGGGGCTCGGAGGCGCTGCATGCGCGGGCGGTGCGGTCGATGACCTCCGGGGTGCCGTCGTCCTACCAGGTACGTGATCCCTGGCCGATCTACCTCACCCGCGGTCTCGGGCCGAAGGTCTGGGACGTCGACGGCAACGAGTACGCCGACTTCCACAACGGGTTCGGTTCGATGGTGCAGGGGCACGCCCACCCGGCGATCGTGCGGGCCGTGACCGAGCGGGTGGCGCTCGGTACGCACTTCGCGATGCCCACCGAGGACTCCGTGGTGGTCAGCGAGGAGTTGGCCCGCCGCTTCGGGCTGCCGCAGTGGCGCTACGTCAACTCCGGCTCCGAGGCGACGATGGACGCGATCCGCATCGCCCGCGGTGTCACCGGCCGCGACACGATCGTCAAGATCTTCGGTTCGTACCACGGGCACCACGATTACGTGATGGTGTCGATCGGGACCCCGTACGACGACATCGGTCCGGCCGAGCATATGAACTCGCTGGGTTACGGTGCCGGGATCCCCCGGGTAGTCGTCGACCTCACGGTGCCGGTCCCCTTCAACGACGCTCCGGCGATGGAGCGGCGGATCGCCGCGCTCGCCGCTGAGGGACGCCTGCCCGCCTGTGTGATCATGGAGGCGGCGATGATGAACCTCGGCGTCGTCCTGCCGGAGCCCGGTTACCTGGCGGCGGTCCGGGAGATCACCTCCCGGTACGGGGTCATCCTGATCTTCGACGAGGTCAAGACGGGGCTGTGTGTCGCGGCCGGTGGGGCCACCGAGAGGTTCGGCGTGCGCCCGGACATGGTGACCCTGGCCAAGGCGCTCGGTGGCGGGCTGCCGTCCGGGGCGATCGGCGCGACGGCGGAACTGATGGAGGTCGTGGCCTCGGACCGGGTGAAACAGGTCGGCACGTACAACGGCAACCCGCTGACCATGGCCGCCGCCCGGGCGAGCCTGTTCGAGGTGCTCACCCCCGACGCCTACACCCACCTCGACCGGCTGGGTGGCCGGTTGACCGCCGGCTGCGACGAGATCGTGGCCCGCCACGGCATTCCCGGCTACACCGTCGGCATCAGCTCGAAGGGATGCGTGCACTTCACCGACGCGCCGATCCGTGACTACACCTCGTTCATGGCGCACCAGAACGCCGAGTTGCCCGAACTGGCCTGGCTCTACAACGCCAACCGCAACGTCCTCATGGCGCCCGGGCGCGAGGAGGAATGGACGTTGTCGGTGCAGCACACCGACGCCGACGTCGACCGTTACCTCGACAGCCTCGACCAGATGGCCCGGGACCTCGTTGGCTGAGCCGGCCCGATCCCCCAGGAGGGACTAGAGACATGGATGCGATCTTCGCCAATCTCATTGGTGGCGTCTCCACCCCGGCCGTCGATGGCGAGACAATGCCCATCCTGAACCCGTCGACGGCGGACCTGCTGGCGCAGGCACCCCGGTCGGGGCCGGCCGACGTCGACGCAGCCGTGCGGGCCGCGAGCGCGGCGTTCGAGGGCTGGCGGGACACCACGCCCGCGCAGCGGTCCCGGGCACTGCTGCGGGTGGCCGACGCGCTGGAGGACCGGGCCGACGAGGTCGCGGCGGTGGAGAGCGCGAACACCGGCAAACCGCTGCGGCTTACCGTGGACGAGGAGGTCGGGCCGTCCGCCGACCAGATCCGGTTCTTCGCCGGGGCCGCGCGGCTGCTCGAGGGCCGGTCGGCCGGCGAGTACCTGGCGGGGCACACCAGTTGCGTCCGCCGCGAGCCCATCGGGGTCTGCGCCCAGGTCACGCCCTGGAACTACCCGCTGATGATGGCGGTCTGGAAGGTCGCGCCGGCGATCGCGGCGGGCAACACCGTCGTGCTCAAGCCCTCCGACACCACCCCGGTCTCCAGTCTGCTGCTCGCCGAGATCGCCGCGGAGTTCCTCCCGCCCGGCGTGCTCAACGTGGTGTGCGGCGATCGTGACACCGGACGCGCGCTGGTGGCCCATCCGGGCCCGGCGATGGTCTCGGTGACCGGCAGCGTGCGGGCCGGGATGGAGATCGCCCGGGCCGCGGCGGACTCCTTGAAGAGGGTGCACCTCGAACTCGGGGGCAAGGCGCCGGTCATTGTCTTCGACGACGTGGATCCGGCGGTGGTGGCGCGGCAGATCGCCGAGGCCGCGTACTTCAACGCCGGCCAGGACTGCACGGCAGCGACCAGGGTGCTGGCCGCGCCGGGCGTCCACGACGACCTCGCCGCCGCCCTGGCCGAGGCGGCCGGGAAGACGGCGACCGGATCGCCGGAGGAGCCCGACGTCGACTACGGGCCCCTCAATAACGCGGGCCAACTGGCCCGGGTGAGCGGTTTCGTGGAGCGGGCACCTGAACATACCGAGGTGCTCGCCGGCGGTGCTCCGCTGGACCGGGCGGGCTACTTCTACCCGGCCACGGTCATCTCGGGTCTGCGCCAGGACGACGAGCTTATCCAGTCCGAGGTGTTCGGCCCGGTCATCACGGTGCAGCGGTTTGACTCGGAGGACACCGCGGTCGTCTGGGCCAACGGGGTCGAGTACGGCCTGGCCTCCAGCGTCTGGACCCGCGATCACGGCCGGGCCCTGCGGGTCGCCCGCCGGCTGGACTTCGGCTGCGTATGGATCAACACGCACATCCGGCTGGTGGCGGAGATGCCGCACGGTGGGTTCAAGAAGAGCGGGTACGGCAAGGATCTGTCGGTCTACGGCCTGGAGGACTACACCAGGATCAAGCACGTGATGAGCAACATCGAGTTCTGACCATCAGGTCTGACCACCGGGGTGGAACCGAGTTCTGGCCACCAGGTTCTGGCCGCCAGGTCGGAGTGGTCGGGCGCGGGGAGCCGGGTACGAGTCCCGGGCCGGCTCCCGGGGTAGGCCGTGGAAGTAGGATGGTGTGCTTCGAGCCGGGGTGATCGCCGGTCCGGGGCGGGTGGGTGGCGGCGAGTCGCGGGTGGGTGGTGGCGAGTGAGGAAGAATCCAGCCTCGGTCGTGGCATCGGCAGACGGGATGACGAGCACCGAAGGCGGCCGTGCCTACGGCGTGCCCCGGGTGAGCCCGCTGACCTCCCGCTTCGTCACGGTTCACGGGTACCGGCGGTGCTATCTGCGGGCCGGGCGCGGCCCGGTTCTGCTGCTCATCCACGGCATCGGGGACAACGCGCGCACCTGGGCCTCGATCATCCCGGAGTTGGCCCGCCGGCACACCGTCATCGCCCCCGACCTGCTGGGACACGGGGAGTCGGACAAACCGCGCGGTGACTACTCGGTGGCCGGCTACGCGTGCGGGATGCGTGACCTGCTCACCATCCTCGGGATCGAGCGCGCCACGGTCGTCGGGCACTCGCTGGGCGGCGGGGTGGCCATGCAGTTCGCCTACCAGTTCCCGGAGCGCTGCGAGCGGTTGGTGCTGGTCGCCACCGGCGGGGTCGGGCCACACCTGCATCCCGCGCTGCGGGCGGCGGCCGTGCCCGGAGCCGGGGCGCTGCTGTCCCTGATCGGCATGCCGCCGGTGCGGGTCGCCGGCTGGGCCGGAATGCACGCGCTGCGCCTGCTGCACACCGATCTCGGGCGGGACGCCGACGATCTCCTGAACGTCTTCGACTCGCTGGGCGTACCCACCGCGCGGGCGGCGTTCCTGCGCACGCTACGGTCGGCGGTGGACGGGCATGGGCAGTCCATCACGATGCTGGACCGGTGCTACCTCGCCGCTGGGATGCCCTCGCTGATCGTCTGGGGTGACCGGGATGCCGTCATCCCGGCTGAGCACGCGTGGATGGCGCACGAGGCGATGCCGGGGAGCCGCCTGGAGATCTTCGCCGGTGCCGGGCATTTCCCCCATCACACTGACCCCGAACGCTTCCGGGCGGTTCTCGAGGATTTTCTGGCGACCACCCGGCCGGCGAGTCACTCCCCGCAGCAGTGGCGGGCGATGCTGCGTGAGCACGGCCGCTCGACCAGGACCACGGAAGCATCCGGGGCCGCCGCCCAGCCGTCGGGCGCGCGTTCGACCCCGGCGGAAGCCGTGGGTCGTGGCCTCACCCGGAGCCGATAAACGGGCACGGCCGCCGGCCATGGCGGGGCCGGGATCCGCCGTTATACGTTCACCGAGGTGACCCGTCGCATCGGGGTGGACCCGCTATGCATCGACGACCCAGTTGGCCATCCATAGCCATGCCTTGCGGGAAGTCGCCCGGCGAGATGCGTCGGTGCCGTTCTCGGCTGAACCGCTCTCGCGGAAGGTCTTCCCGGTCACCGATGGATCCGGCCAGCCGAGGATCAAGGACTCTCGTACCTCTTGCCGTGTCGCCTGTTCGGGCCAGGGTCTTCGCGTGATGCGCTGTCTTCCGGCGCGGGTCTGCATTAACTGGTCGGCACCCGCTATCGTGGAGTTCAACGGGCAGGCCGGCGTCAATATGGCCTATCCTTGGTGGCGTAACATCAAAGTCCTCTCAAATCTCGGAGGTCGACCCTTGGCACGCCGTGCACGACTCAGCTGGCCCCAGGAACGGCGCCAGGCGAGTGAGGTGGTTGTCCGCCGGGTCGACCCCGGTCGAGGCTGGACCCTGGAACAGGCTCGTGACCTGGTACGACAGGGATACTCCGTCGAGCATGTGGCGGAACGCACCGGGTTTCCGGAGCAGATGCTGAAAGTCGCAGAGGAGGACTGAGGGGACGTAATGAAGTAACAAATACGTGATCGAGAGCATCATCGCAGGTCACAGGCCTGTGGAGGGTTCGAAACGCGCAAGTTATTTCATTTCGACTCCTGAGTGCAGCCTCCCGCCATCCCGGTGCCAAGAAAGTGCCACGGTGCGCCATCGTCGGCCGCCGGCGCGGGAGTGAGTGTTATCCCTTTCGTGGGTCAATCCGCAGGTTCGGGGAACCGGTCTTTCCCTGGCGCTCGAGGGTGACGCCGGCTATGGGGACGTAATGAAGTAACAAATACGTGATCGAGAGCATCATCGCAGGTCACAGGCCTGTGGAGGGTTCGAAACGCGCAAGTTATTTCATTTCGACTCCTATAGCCTGCGCGACGCTATCCTAACCAGCAGTGATATGACGGTGTGCCGGAGTCGCGTCACTCTGCGCACAACTGAATCAACGACTTCGCCTGGTTGGCTACCCAATTCGTCTGACCTCGGCGCACCTACGACAGTCGCGTCGCCGGGCACCCCTGCTGGCTATGCCCGGCTGGCACCCGTCACGCGTACCAGCCGGCGTAGATGGTCGCTGTAGACCGCATCGAGCCCGTATCCGGCTAGCCGGGTCAGTGTGGTTGTTCGTTGCGCATCCCACCCGAACACGGCGATACCCAGGTTGTGGAGAACACCGACGATGCCGGCCCGGGGTGGGGTCCATTCACGCGCGCGCAGGTTGAGGGCGGTGACTTCGACGGCCCGGAGTTCATCGCCGTACGCGGTCATTCCGCCACCGGCGACGATATCGCGGATCGACGTCGAGTTCACCAGCCGGACATCGTCATCCAGCGGTCGGTATTTCGCGAGGTCCGTGAGCCCGCCGCACAGCCACAGCCGCCTCGCCGCCTCGCCGCCACCGGCCTCGCGGGCGACGGCGGCGACGGCCGCAGCCGCGTCCGCCCAACTGCCTGGCGGGCCCTTCAGGTCAAGACTGAACTCGAAGGACGTACCCAGCTCCGCGTAGAACTCCGCGAGGGTCGGCAGCCACCCCGGCAGGCGGTCGGCGGTCAGGTCGGGAATCCGCCGACGCCGCCCGGGCGGGCCGAACACACCGTCATGATGCAGGACCGGAACGCCGTCGGCGGTGAGCCAGACGTCCGACTCCAGCCCACTCGCCCCGCCGGCCAGGGCACGACGGAACGCGGGCAGGGAGTTCTCCCGCTGGCCGGGGGCGGGAGAACCACGATGCGCAAAACCGATCATGAAGAGCCGTTGAACGACTGCAGCGCGACGTCGTGGAGATGCCCGTTGGTGGTGAGCACCGTGCCGTGTCCCGGTCCCCGGCGTCCGCCCAGGTCGGTGAACCGGCCGCCGGCCTCCTCGACGATGACCTGGAGCGCGGCCATGTCCCAGAGCGACACCTCGGGTTCGCAGGCGAGGTCCACGGCGCCCTCGGCCACCATCATGTGTGACCAGAAGTCGCCGTAGGCGCGGGTCCGCCAGACCTGGCCGGCGAGGTGGAGGAACTCCTCCAGCCGGTCGGCGGTCTGCCAGCCCTCGACGGAGGCGAAGGACAGGAAGGCGTCACCCAGGCTGGTGACCGAGGAGACCTTCAGGGCACGGGTGTCGCCGGTGGCGTCGCGAGTGAAGGCACCGGTGCCCCGGGCTCCCCACCACCGTCGGCTCATCGCCGGGGCGCTCGCGACCCCGACGACCATCTCGTCGTCCACCTCGAGCCCGAGCAGGGTGCCCCAGACGGGCACGCCGCGCACGAAGTTCTTGGTGCCGTCGACGGGGTCCAGGATCCAGCGCCGGCGGGCGCCCGATCCGACGAGACCCTCCTCCTCGCCGAGCACGGCGTCGCCCGGCCGGGCCACAGCGAGCCGTTCGCGGATCATGGACTCGACGGCGGTGTCGGCGTCGGAGACCGGGGTGTTGTCCGGCTTCGACTCGACATGCAGGTCTACTGCCTGGAATCGGGAAAGAGTGATCCGGTCGGCGGCGTCCGCGAGGCTGAGCGCGAGGGCCAGATCGTCGGCGATGGCGACGGTGTCGGAATCCGCGGTCGGTTCGATGCTCACGGAGGTGGGGTTAGGCGGGGTCACGCCTGCGAGACTACGAGCCGAGCCCCACCGCGCGTCGGTGGTCCCGGGCGGCGGGCACCGGGTGGCGGGGTGAGTGTGACTAATCTCCCGATCTATTGCGATCAAGGCGATGCTCCGCGGGCGCCGAGCAGCCGGCGCAGGCTCGCCAGCCGGGCAGCGTCGGCATGGCCGTCCCGCACCGCCGAGTCCAGGGCGCAGTCGGGGGACGGCGCCAGGTGCTCGCATCCGGGCTGACAGTGCGCGGCGGCCGCGGCGAGGTCCTCGAAGGCCCGCAGCACCCGCTCCGGGGACACCGCGCCGAGCCCGAACGACCGGACACCCGGGGTGTCCACAACAGTGCCCCCTTGGGGCAGCAGCAGTGCGACAGCGGCCGACGAGGTGTGCCGGCCGCGGCCGGTCACGGCGTTGACCTCGCCGATCGCCCGGTCCGCCGCCGGCACTAGCCGGTTCACCAGGGTGGACTTGCCGACCCCGCTGTGCCCGAACAGCACACTGACC
Organism: Frankia sp. CcWB2; assembly: GCF_977927585.1. NCBI lineage: Bacteria > Bacillati > Actinomycetota > Actinomycetes > Frankiales > Frankiaceae > Frankia > Frankia sp. CcWB2. The sequence continues at coordinate 12,178 of NZ_CDWRCM010000017.1, forward strand.
CGATTGGTCAGCAGCTCCAGCAGCGCGTGCAGGTCCCCACCGGGGCGCGTGGTCACGACGGGGAGCCCGAGCGGGCGGTACAGCTCGACCAGCGGTGCCGGATCCGCGAGATCCGTCTTGGTCAGGCACAGGACCGGGGAGAGCCTGCCGTCGTAGGCGGCGACCAGGCACCGGTCGATCAGGCCGGGCCGCGGCGGCGGATCGGTGACCGCGCAGACGATGACCAGGACATCGGCGTTCGCGACGATCGGGCGTTCCACCGGATCGCTGTCGTCGGGGGTGCGCCGCAGGACGCTCGTGCGTTCCTCGCGGCGGACGATGCGCGCCAGGAGGCCCGCCGCCCCGGAGACATCCCCCACGAGGGCCACCCGGTCACCGACTATCACGGAGGTCCGGCGCATCGACCCACCGCGCACGGCCGCGACCAGGCGGTCGGCCATCGCGTCGAGTCGGCAGGTGTACCGGCCGCGGTCGACGCCCACCACTACCGCCACAACCGCCTCGGCATGGTCGGGCCGGTCCCGGGTCCGGGGGCGCGATCCCCGGCCCGGCCGGACCCAGACGTCGTCCTCGTCCAGCTCGCGGGCCATCGGACTAGCCGCCGGCGCCGTCGGTCGGACCCGGGGGGCCGCCGGCCCGGCCCGGGGGGCGTCGCGTCGCGCCGCTCATCGGGCCAGCATCGCCGTCCACATCCGGGGGAAGTCCGGCACCGTCTTGCCGGTCGTCGCGATGTCGTCGATGACGATCCCGGGCACCACGAGGCCGACCACCGCGTAGGCCATCGCCAGCCGGTGATCGGCGTGCGGGTCGAGCCGGGCGCCGTGCAGGGGCGCCGGACTGATCGCCAGCCCGTGGTCGGTGACGGTGACCCGTGCGCCCAGGCGACCGAGTTCGAGGGCCAGGGCGGCCAGCCGGTCGGTCTCCTGCAGCCGCAGGTGCGCGATGCCCCGTAGCCGTGACGGCGAGTCGGCGAGCACGGCGAGCGCGGTCAGTGTCGGAGCGGCCTCCCCGAAGTCGGACAGATCGACGTCGATCCCGTGGACGGCGCCGCCACCGGTGATCTCCAGGCCCGCCGGCGTGCGCCGGGCCGTGCCTCCCATCGCCACCAGCAGATCGGGCAGCAGCCGGCCGGGCTGCTCGGTCGACTCCGGCCAGTCCGGGATCACCACCCGCCCGCCGGTGGCGACCGCCGCCGCGAGGAAGGCCGCCGCGCTGTTCATGTCCGGTTCGATGGTCCGGTCCGCGGCGGTCGGCCTGCCCGGTTCGACGCGCCAGCGCCGGGTGCCCGCCACCGGGCCGGCTGCGGGGGAGCGCACGGCGTCGACCTCGACCGTGGCGCCGGCGGCCCGTAGATCCGCGACGGTCATGTCCAGGTAGGGAGCCGATGGCAGCCGGGACCCGCGGTGGACGACCGTCACCCCGGTGTCGTAGCGCGGGGAGGCGAGGAGCAGCCCCGAGACAAGCTGGCTGGAGTGGGAGGCATCCACGATCACCTCGCCGCCGCGCAGCCGCCCTCGGCCGTGCACGGTAAAGGGCATTCGGTCGCCGTCGATCTCGGCGCCGAGCTCGCGCAGCGCGCCGAGCAGCGGGGTGAGTGGGCGCTCGCGCATCCGCGCGTCTCCGTCAAAGACGACATCGCCGCGGGTCAGCGTGGCCAGCGCCGGGGTGAAGCGCGCCACGGTGCCCGCGTTTCCGCACTCCGCGCGCGCGGCGGGTGCGGCGCTCGGCATCGGGTGGCCGTGGACGACCCAGTCGGGCCCCTCGGTGGATACCTCGGTACCCAACGTCCTCAGCACCCCGGCCATCAGCAGGGTGTCGCGGGAGCGCAGCGCACCCCGCAGCCGGGAGGTTCCATTCGCCAGCGCGGCGAGCACGAGTGCCCGGTTCGTGCCGGACTTCGAGCCGGGCACCGCGACGACGGCCTCGACCGGTTGCCGTGCGAGTGGAGCCGGCCACGGATCGGACTGCGTTCCGGTGGCTTCGGTACCCGTCAGGATGCTCACCATGACAGCATGCCGGACGACGGCCCGGGTCAACCGCGTCCTCGCGACATGCGCCGGCCGGCACCCGATTCCCGCCGGTCGGGTCGGGTGCCGGTCGGGTCGGGCGGGCGCGGCGGGAGGCCGGGTGGCGACGAGAAGATCCTTTGAGCGTGCCTATCCGTCGTGCGGCGCGGTGGTGGTGGCCGACCTGGTCCGTCGCGGTGAGATCGCCGCGCAGGAGGCCGTCGATGCCGCGTTCGCCCGCCTGCGCGCGGTGGACGGCGTCCTGCGGGCCTTCACCGAGCTCTGGCCGGAGGAAGCCGGGCGCACGGCCAGCGCGGTGCAACGCGCCCTGGCTCGCGGTGCGGACCTGCCCCTCGCCGGCGTGCCCGTCGCCGTCAAGGCAGGGGAGGGCGTCGACGCCCCCGTGACCCAGAAGCTGATCGCGGCGGGAGCGGTCGCGATCGGAATGACCGCGGTACCGGTGCGGGCCGCGCACGTCTGGCAGACCTGGGGCCACACCAGCCGTGGCCCGACCGTCAACCCGTGGCGGGTCGACCGCGTCCCGGGCGGATCGTCGGCCGGCTCGGCCGCGGCGGTGGCGGCGGGGATCGTCCCGCTCGCCACGGCCAGCGACGGCGCCGGCTCCACCCGCCTCCCGGCGGCCTGGTGTGGAGTGGTCGGCCTCAAACCCACGAACGGACGGCTGCCTACCCGGAACCCGGCCGGGTTCACCGTGCCCGGTCCGATCACCCGGACGGTCGCGGACGCCCAGGCCTGGCTGGAGGTGGTCCTCGGCGACCCCGGGTCGCGCCCCGCGGCCGGCCCGCGCGGCGCGGATCGCGTGCCGGGTGCCGCCTGGTCAGCGACGCTCGGATTCGCCACCCCCGAGCCGGAGGTGGTGGCGGTCAGCCGCGCCGCCGCCGAGCGTCTCGTCCGCGCCGGTGCGCTGACCTGGCGTGTGGTCCCCGTCGAGCTGGAGGATCCGGAGGAGGCGTGGACGGCGCTGCGGGCGACCACCGCGACCACGACCACCGCGACCACCGCGACCACCGCGGCCACGGCCACCGCGGTCACGACGGCCACTGCCCCGGTGGACCGCGGCCGCCGTGACCGGAGCAGCGCGGCGTCGCGGGAGGACAACGACGCCCGGCTCGCGGCCATCCTGGCCCGGGTCGATCTGATCATCACGCCCACTACGCCGAACCGGCCGCATCCGCACAGCGGCCCAGGCCAGACCCGGAGTGTGAGCCTCACCTGGGCGTTCAACCTCAGCGGCCACCCCGCGGTGAGCGTCCCCGCCGGATTCACCGACGACGGCTGCCCGGTTGGCCTCCAGATCGTCGGCCGGCACGGGGACGAGGCCCGGCTCCTGGGAATCGCGGCCGCCCTCGAACGCCTCGCCCCCTGGCCCGCATGGACCGACCGTCGCGCCGGATTTTAGGCGGACCGGCGGGCCGAGGCGATGAGATGGATGCCGATGGACTCACCCTCACGCTCGGCGGAGAGTTCCACCTCCGTGCGTACCAGGGTGGGGAAGCACGAGACGTCCTCGGCGACCGTACGCTTGACCGCCTCTGCGGAGAGCACGGTGCGCGGGCGGATCCAGTCCACGTCGAGCCCTGCGCTGGTCAGCAGCGCCCGAAGTTCCTCAGGCCAGAAACACCGGGTGATCGTTCCGTCTTCCGCCGGCACGAGCACCACGTCCGCCCGCGGGACGTCGGACAGCTCCGCCCAGCGGTGCTGTTCGGCGAGCCGGGCGAGCCCGAGCAGCAGGGAGTCGACGCAGAGCAGCAGCTGGCCGCCCGGCCGCAGCATCCGGTGGATCTCCTCCAGGATGGTCTCGGTGGCGAGGCAGAACGACAGCGCCCGAGCCTCGGCGAGGACGGCGTCGAAGGAACCGGGAGCGAACCAGTCCAGCGAGCGGGCGTCTCCCACCACCGGCAGAAGCGTCCCGGGACCGCTCCCCGGATCGGGCGGCAGGGCGCTGGTGACCACCCGGACGACCTGATGGCCGGTGCTCACCATCTGGCGGGCGAAGCGGGCCCGCGGGCCGGAGACGTCGAGCACCCGCGTGGGCCGGGACGGCAGCCATTCGCGGAGCTGGACCGCCGCGACCTCTTCGTAGAACGCCCAGTATGGGTCGTCACTGTTGGCTGGAGCCTCGCAGACCAGGGTGTTCGCTCGTCCGCGAGACGGACCCGGATCGGCGTCGGGGCCAGGCGGCATGAAACGTTCCTACCCTTCGAGGGGCGATGATGCGAGGTAAGTCACACACTCAAGGCGGAAGTCTGACAGATTCCAGGCTCGACCACGTCGTGTCCTTCCCCGTTCGCGCGGATAGATGCGCGCCGGATTCGCCGTCCACCGCCGCCGGCCCCGGGCAGGTCCCGGGTGATGGACCGCCCACAGCTGTGGACGGCGGGCGGCTGCTGGTGGTTCCCGGCACGACGGAGTCGACGGTGCTCTTCCTGCACGGAGCCGGGACTGGCACGGACACGCCGCTTTTCGTACAACTTGCGGCATATCTCACCTCTGTCGGGGTGCAGGTGGCGCGGCTGGAGATGCCGTACCGCGTCGCCGGACGGCGGGCGCCGGACCGGCCGGCCCGGCTCGACGCGGTCGCGATCGCCGCGGTCGGGGCGCTGGGCCCACCGCGCCTGTTGGCCTTCGCCGGCGCCTCGATGGGATCGTGGGTAGCCGTGCGGGTCGCGGCCGGGCTCGAGGCGTGCGGCGTGCTCGCCCTCGGCTTCCCGATCCAGCCACCGGGAACCACGCCGGCAGGCAGAACCAGGCCGTCGAGGCAGGACGAACTTGACGGCGCGGGCGTCCCGGTGCTCGTCGTCCAGGGCGAGCGGGACTCCTTCGGGCGACCGGTGCCCGATCCGGAGCTCGGCCGCGAGGTCCATCTCGTCGCGGGAGCCGACCACTCCTTCCGGACCCGCCGACAGGATGCGCGTCCGCCCGGCGAGGCCGTGGCCGAAGCGGCCCGGGCCGGCGCATTCTGGCTGCGGGGCCGGCTGCGGGAATCATCCGCGGGCTGACCCGGTTGTGCGGGCAGTCAGCCGACAGTTAACCGGCAGCCCGACGACGTCGTGGAGGCTTCATGACTCCTGGGAGCAGCACCGGCCGGCGGTCCGCGCAGTCGCGGACCGCCGCCGCCTGGCCTTTGCCGAGCGTCGCGCCGATGCGCGCCCCGGCTTTGGCCGGGGTATCGTCCGCTCTGGAAGGACGGTCGCATGTCGCCCGGTCAGGTGTGGTGGACGCGGGGCGGGCCGCCGGGGAGCATGACGGTGAGGAAGTGATCCTGGTCGACGAGACCACCGAGGAGCGAGGCGCCCGTTTCGAGCAGGACGCCCTTCCCTACCTCGACCAGTTGTATGCGGCAGCCCTGCGCATGACCCGTAATCCCGCCGACGCGGAGGATCTCGTGCAGGAGACCTTCGTCAAGGCGTTCGCGGCCTTCCACCAGTTTCAGGCGGGCACGAATCTTAAGGCCTGGCTCTACCGGATTCTGACGAACACGTTCATCAACACGTACCGCAAGCGGCAGCGCCAGCCGCTGCAGAGCCCCACCGAGCAGGTGGAGGACTGGCAGCTCGCCGAGGCGGGGTCGCATACGTCCAGTGGGCTCAAGAGCGCGGAGACCGAGGCGTTGGAACACCTGCCGGACAGCGATATCAAGGACGCCCTGCAGGCACTGCCCGAGGACTTCCGCATGGCGGTGTACCTCGCCGACGTCGAGGGCTTCGCCTACAAGGAGATCGCGGAGATCATGGGTACGCCGATCGGGACCGTGATGTCCCGGTTGCACCGCGGTCGCCGGGGTCTGCGGAAGTCCTTGGAGAAGTATGCCTTGGACCGTGGGCTCGTGGCGGCCGGTTCCGCCGACGGCGAGGGCGGTGCGTCGTGAGCTGCGGCGGTCCACACGAGATCGATTGCCGGAAAGTACTCGACGCGGTCTTTCTGTATCTCGACGGTGAGTGTGAGGGCGGGCAGCAGAATCTGATTCGGGCCCACCTTGACGAATGCTCTCCCTGCCTGCGCGAGTTCGGGGTGGAGCACGAGGTGAAGATGCTCGTCGCCCGCAAGTGCGGCGGGGAGCGGGCGCCCGAGTCGCTGCGGGCGAGCCTGCTCGCCCGGCTGCGGGCCGTCCGGGTGGAGATCGACGCCGCCGAGTACCGGCCGGAGTAGCTGGGGCCGGGTGGAGCATCGGGCTGCCTGGGGGCGGGCCGTGGCAGCCACGGCCCGCCGGGTGGCTCAGGTGTTCGGGCGCTTGCCGTGGTTGGCCTTGTTCTTCGCCCGTGCGCGCCGCTTGCGCTTCTTCTTCGCCATCAGGAATCTTCCTCTGTTCCGCTTCGACGTGCAGTCATCGTGCCAGTCCGCGCCGACGGGAGGTGACCGGCGGGTCCGTCGAGGCCCTCGTCCTCGTCGGCGTCGCCGAACCCGTCCGGTGAGCCATCGCCGAGGTTCCCGCGGGCCGGGGACTGCACCGCCCTGGCATGGCGGCGGGCCTGCAACGTGCGCCACGCCCGCACGGGGGCTATCGCTCCGAACAGTCCCAGCGCCGCGGCGATCGCCACGTCGCCGACGCTGACGACCGCGGGCGTCCAGGGCAGGGGCAGCGGGATGATGTCACTGAGCAGGCGCAGGGTCGTACCGTCCCCGGCCGGCGTGTGAAATGCCGAGGCCAGGATGTCGGAGATCGGTACACCGGCGCGGTCGGCCCCCCACCGCGACACCGGCATCTGGCCGCCGTTCGCGGTGATGACGGCGGCGTTGGAGATGAGACCGGTGACCAGGAGACCGAGTCCGGGCAGGCGGTTGTTCGCGCTGGCGAACAGGGCTGTGACCACGGCGGCCGCGATCCACGCCGGGCCGTGCAGGGCGGGCACGAGTCGGCCGATCGCGAGCACCAGGACCGCCGCGGCGAGCAGCCATGGTCGGGAGACATGGATGCGGGCGAGGGCGCCGAGAGTTCCGCCGTGGGCGAGGCCGACGCCCAGACCGCATAGCAGGGTCAGCACCAGAAGTACGAGCACATGCGTAGTGTGCGGCGTTATGAGCGACAGTCCCAGCACCGGGCGGTCGCGTCGTCTCAGCGTGCCGGCCCGGATACATCCGGGGCCCAGGGACGTTGGTCGGACAGCCTCGGCACACTACGCTCTTGCCAGATTCACCGCCGCTGAAGGGAGCCTGATGGCCGAGGAAGTCCGCGCTGAGATGGTGGCCAACGTCTGGAAGGTCGTCGTCGGTGTGGGAGACCCGGTGAGCGCTGGTGACGCCCTGGTGATCCTCGACTCCATGAAGATGGAGATCCCCGTGATCAGCGAGGACGGCGGGACGGTCGCCCGGATCGCGGTGCAGGAGGGCGACGTCGTCCAGGACGGTGACCTGATCGCCGTGGTCGAGCCGCTCCCCACCGCCTGATCGTCCTTGTCCGGCGGGATAGCGGCTGAGGGATCCGATGCCTCAGGCGATGTCCTAAGGGGACGTAATGAAGTAACAAATACGTGATCGAGAGTATCATCGCAGGTCACAGGCCTGTGGAGGGTTCGAAACGCGCAAGTTATTTCATTTCGACTCCTAAGCTGCCCATTATGGACGCCGCGTTTTGTGACCGTTGCGGTCAGCTGGCCAGCGTGGGCAGCCACGAGGCGTGCCGGCGGGCCCGCGAGCTGGAGCCATCCCGCTACTGTCGAGCCTGCCGGCGGCGGATGGTCGTCCAGGTCACCCCGGTGGGTTGGTCGGCCCGGTGCGCGGAGCATGGGCTGCTCTCGGTCTGAGCTCGTCGGTTACGTCCACCGTCGTCACGCCGACCGCGATCCTGGCCCCGGCCGAGTGCCGGCGGGTCCGGCCAGCCGGGCCGAGGCGTACGAAGACCGCTGCGCGCCCGACCACCGGACTCGGGCTGCGGCGTCGGGTTCATGTCGGGACCAGTCCTGCCGGGGCCAGAGCCGCCGGTTATCGTCGGCGACCAGGGTGGGTAGAGACGCATCCACGTGTGAAGCAGGTCCACCTCCTGCGCGAACGGGAGCATCAGCACCGGGCGCGAACCAGCCGGGCACGAACCAGCGCTGAAGTGGAACGGATGGGGGGCTTAGAGGGTGGCCTGCAGGGACTTGATCGGCATGCTCAGCTCGGCCAGCATCTTCAGGTCGGCCTCCGCGGAGCGGCCCAGCGTCGTCAGATAGTTCCCGACGATCATGGCGTTGATACCACCGAGCATCCCCTGCACGTCGAGATCACCCAGGGTGATCTCGCGTCCGCCGGAGTAGCGCAGGATCGTGCGCGGCATGGCGAGGCGGAACGCCGCGATCGCGCGCAGCGCGTCACGCGGCTCGACCAGCGGAAGATCCCCGAAGGGCGTCCCCGGCCGCGGGTTGAGGAAGTTCAGCGGAACCTCGTCGGGCTCCAGGGCCGCAAGCTGGGCGGCGAGCTCGGCACGCTGCTCGAGGCTCTCGCCGACGCCCAGAATGGCGCCGCAGCACAGCTCCATCCCCGCGGCCCGCACCATCTCACAGATCTCCCACCGCTCCTCCCAGTTGTGGGTGGTGACCACGTTCGGGAAGTGCGAGCGGGCCGTCTCCAGGTTGTGGTTGTAACGGTGCACACCCATCGCCGCGAGTTCGTCGACCTGCGCGGAGGTCAGCATGCCCAGCGAGCAGGCGACGTTGATGTCGACCGCCGCACGGATGGCGGCGACCCCCCTCCCGCACCTGCGCCATGAGCCGGGCGTCCGGGCCCCGCACGGCCGCGACGATGCAGAACTCGGTGGCGCCTGTCGCCGCGGTCTGCCGGGCGGCGTCAACGAGCGAGGGCACGTCCAGCCAGGCGGACCGTACCGGCGAGTCGAACTTGCCGGACTGCGAGCAGAAGTGACAGTCTTCCGGGCATCCGCCGGTCTTGAGGCTGACGATCCCCTCCACCTCGACCTCCGGACCACACCAGCGCATCCGCACCTCGTGGGCCAGGGCGAGCAGATCGGTCAGCGTCTCGTCCGGGAGCCGGAGCACGGCGAGCACGCCGGCCTCGTCCAGCCCTTGTCCGCCCTCGAGGACCTCGCGCCGTGCCACGGTGAGGATGCCGGCACCGTCCTGGTCCGCCGGCGGCCGCGGCGACGCCGGTGCAGGTGCAGGTGCGGTGGGGTGCGCGGTCACGGATCCGGTCACGGACGTGGTCACGGATGCAGTCACAGGGGTCTCCAGACGAGGGTCGGCGGGTGCGGTGGATGCGTGGTGGCGGTGGGCATCGTGGTCGGGACTGATGCACATGCACCCAGGTGCATGCGCACCCATTGTCGAACCGGCGCGCGGATGTGGGGCCGGATTCCCGAACACCATCGAGCCCCAAACACCATCGAGCCCCGAACACCATCGAGCATGGTGGTTATGTCTCGTAGCGAGCCCTGAACTCCTGGGCACGGAACGTGCCGCCCAGTGCCGGTTGCAGCGAGGCACGCGCCACGGCCAGGAACTCGGGCTGGGCCAGCAGGCCGGCTCCCGCCGGGAGGACGCCGGCCAGCGGCCGGGCGGCCAGGCTTTCCAGGTCGGTGAGGTTGCACCGGCAGGCCAGGTCCGGTTCGGCCAGCCAGGACCCGACCACCACACCGACGAGGTCCAGGCCGCGGTGCGCCAGCGCCTCCAGGGTCAGCGCCGTGTCGTTCAGAGCGCCTAGGCCCGCGGCGGTCACGACGAGCACTGGCGCCCGCAGCACCCGGGCCAGGTCGGCGAGGGTGGCGCCGCCCGCGTCGTAGCGGACCAGCAGGCCGCCGGCGCCCTCGACGAGGACGAGATCGCGGCTGTCGGCGAGTATGCCGATCCGGGCGGCGAGCTCGTCGAGGTCGACGGCCCGGTGCCCGGACCTGCGGGCGGCGGTGGCCGGAGCGAGCGGGTCGGGGTAGCGGGCCAGCTCGTGGACGTCGGTAATCCCGGTCAGATCGCGGACGAGGTCGACGTCACCCAGCTCGCCGGGGCCAACACCGGTCTGGGCCGGTTTCACCACCGCGACCGCGCGGCGTCGGTCGTGCGCGAGCGCGCCGATCGCGGCCGTCACCACCGTCTTGCCGACCCCGGTGCCGGTCCCGGTCACCACCAGGACCGTCATCGGGCTAGG